>NZ_BAAAPF010000001.1:0-137470 GCF_039531005.1 Streptomyces synnematoformans | reverse complement strand
TCCAGGGCGGCCAGGTCACCGTCCACGACCCCAAGGGCATGGACAACGCCCGCCGCCCCACCCGCGCGAGCGCCAGCGCCCGGGCCCGTACGAGATCGCCGTACAGCGGCGCCCGCGCGGCCCGCAACTCCGCCACCGGATCCCCCGGCACCGCCGCCGCCTCCGGCGCCGCGTCCCAGAACCCGAGCCCCTCCTCGGCGGCGGCCAGCGCCCCGGCGTGATCCCCGCCCCGCACGGCCCGCGCGCACTCCTCGGCACACCGCACCACCGCCGCGACGTCGACCTGCCCCGCCGCCAGCGCCAGCCGGTACCCGGTCGGCGTGCTGACGACGACGTCCGCCCCGACCTGGGCCCGCGCCCGGGACACCAGAATCCGCAGCGCGTTCGCCGGATCGGCGGGCAACCTGTCCCCCCAGAGCCCGTCCACGAGCCGCGCAACGCTGCACCCGCCCCGCAGTTCCCCCGCGAGCAGCGCCAGCAGCCCCCGCACCCGAGGCGCGGTGATCTCCCGCCCCCGAAAGGCGACCCGCGCCAGAAAGGTCAGCTCAACGTCGGCACCGGCACTCACGGCTTCCGACCGACCCCGCAGGGCACGGCCCCGGGGCCGCGCGCGCCGCCCTCGACGTGGTCGGTGCTGTCGATCACGGCCGCGGCTCCCTCCCAAGGAACAGGTGTCCGCGCAGCCTATAGCGACGGACCGGCCGACCGGCGCGCGTGCCCGGCGAGCGGGCACGCGAAAGGGCCCGTGACAAACGCTCGCGCTGGTGACGGGCCCCTTTTCGAGGTGGTGGCGGCGCCAGGATTCGAACCTGGGAAGGCTGAGCCGGCAGATTTACAGTCTGCTCCCTTTGGCCACTCGGGCACACCGCCAAGGGATGTCGCCCGGCCCGGCCGCTGGGGCTGCCCGGCAACGTCGTAAACCATACCCGATGGCCCGGGGTGGTCCGCCACTCGGTTGTGGGGCTCGTGGGCCGGGTGGGGTGACTAGGCTGGTCCACGGCCCCGGACCGGGGTGCGGTATCAGGGAACCAGTGCACGAGGAGCACACCGAAGATGGCCGACTCCAGTTTCGACATCGTCTCGAAGGTCGATCGGCAGGAGGTCGACAACGCGCTCAACCAGGCCGCCAAGGAGATCTCGCAGCGCTACGACTTCAAGGGCGTCGGCGCCGCCATCGCGTGGTCGGGGGAGCGGGTCGAGATCCGGGCCAACGCCGAGGAGCGGGCGAAGGCCGTGCTGGACATCTTCCAGTCCAAGCTGGTCAAGCGCGGGATCTCGCTGAAGGCTCTGGAGTCGGGGGAGCCGCAGGCGTCGGGGAAGGAGTACAAGCTGTACTCCACCGTCAAGGAGGGCATCTCCCAGGACGACGCCAAGAAGCTCGCGAAGATCATCCGCGACGAGGGGCCCAAGGGCGTCAAGGCGCAGGTGCAGGGGGACGAGCTGCGGGTGACGTCCAAGAGCCGGGACTCGCTGCAGGAGGTCATCTCCCTGATCAAGGAGAAGGATCTCAGCTTCGCGGTCCAGTTCGTCAACTACCGCTAGCCGGCTACGGGTCCAGGTAGCGCAGGATCGCCAGGACCCGGCGGCTGTAGCCCTCCGTGCCGGCCAGGTCGAGCTTGTCGAAGATGGCGTTCACGTGCTTCTCCACCGCGCTCTGCGACACGTGCAGCCGCGCCGCGATCGCCGCGTTGGTGTGGCCCTGCGCCATGCGGTCCAGGACCTCGCGTTCGCGGGCGGTCAGGCGGTCCAGTGGGTCCGTGCGGGTGCTGTGGGCCAGGAGGCGGCGGACGACCTCCGGGTCGAGGGCCGTGCCGCCCGCCGCCACCCGGTCCAGGGCGTCGAGGAACTCGTCGACCTGGACGACGCGGTCCTTCAGCAGGTAGCCGACGCCGCCCGTGCTGCCGGTGACCAGCTCCGCGGCGTAGCGCCGCTCCACGTACTGCGACAGCACCAGCACCCCCGTCTCCGGCCACCGTTCGCGGATCTCCAGCGCCGCGCGCAGCCCGTCGTCGGAGTGGCCCGGCGGCATGCGGACGTCGACGACCGCGACGTCCGGGGGGCCGGCGGCGACCGCGGCGACGAGGGCCGGGGCGTCGCCGACGGCGGCGGTGACGGTGTGGCCCTCGTCGGCGAGGAGGCGGGCCAGGCCCTCGCGGAGCAGCGTCGAGTCGTCGGCCAGCACTACGCGCACGGCAGCTCCGCGGTGACGGCGGTGGGCCCGCCGGGCGGGCTGGAGACGGTGAGCCGGCCGTCGAGGGCGGCGACGCGGCGGGCGAGGCCCAGCAGGCCGCCGCCCGCCGGGTTCGCGCCGCCCGTGCCGTCGTCCTCGATGCTCACGCGCGCCATCGTCGCATCCCGCGTCAGCCGTACGGTCACCAGCGTGGCGGACGAGTGCTTGATCGCGTTCGTGACGGCTTCGGAGACCGTGAAGTACGCGACCGTACGGACCGCCTCCGGCAGCGGCTCGGCGAGCGCGTAGTCGATGCGTACGGGCAGCTCCGCGCGCTCCGCCAGGGCCTCCAGCGCCTCCCGCAGCCCCGCGTCGTCCAGCGCCGCCGGGTAGACGCGCCAGGCGACTTCGCGCAGGTCGGTGAGCGTCAGCTGCGCCTGCTCGTGGGCCTGCCGGAGCAGCTCCTCCGACTTCGCCGGGTCGGCCGCCGCGGTGCGGCGGGCGCGGCCGAGGAGCATGCCGAGGACGACGAGGCGCTGCTGCACGCCGTCGTGGAGGTCGCGTTCGATGCGGCGGCGTTCGTCGTGCACGGCGGCGACGACGCCGGCGCGGGTGGCGGAGAGTTCGCCGATGCGGCGCTGCAGCAGGTCGGCGGGGCTGGGGCCGAGGAAGCGGTGGGCCAGGTGGTTGTCGAGGGCGGCGACCCCGTCCACGCCCTGGACCGACAGGAAGAGCAGGAAGAGCCCGGCGAGGGCGGAACCGGTGATCACGGCCGGGTTGGCGTCCCGCGCGACGAACCAGACCCACAGCAGCGTCGAGCCGTACAGCGCGCCGATCAGCGCGCTCAGCAGCACCGCGCCGCCGAGGACGCCGACGGCCCAGCGGAGGGCGAGGTACCGCAGCGAGCGCGGGCCGACGGGGGGCGGGGCGAGTTCGCTGCCGTAGAAGTACGTCATGCGCGTGCGCTCGACGGCGGCGAGGCGGGCGGCGGCCGCGTACGGGGGGCGGGTCGCGCGCGGGGCGCCGCCGCCGGGGGCCTGCCGGGGCCAGGGCCAGGTGGCGAGGAGCCACAGGCCGCACAGCGCGACGAGGGGCAGCTCGACGAGGGCGGTGAGGCCGCCGGTGAGGACCCCGGCCGCGGTACGCAGGCGGCGGAGCAGGATCGGGCGCATGATGCGGTCACGCTAACCGCGGGCGGGGGAGGGGCGCACTGCGGCTTTCCGCAGGGTGCGGGTGGGGTCTGGCGCCCGCTCGCGCGCCGCGGGAGCCGGGGCGTGCGGCCGGGCACAGGCCCGGGGTGCGGTTTTCCGTACGGACTCGGATGGGACCCCGGATTCCGGTTGTCACACCGGCCCCGTACCGTCATCGGCATGATCGGAATCGCTGCGGGAGAAGCGCCCAGCGGTGGCGTCGCGGGGTGGGCCGCCGGCCTCATGGAGGATCTCGGGGCGCCCGGGGCCGGACTGGCCATCGCCCTGGAGAACCTGTTCCCGCCGCTGCCCAGCGAGGTCATCCTCCCCCTCGCGGGCTTCACGGCGAACCAGGGCGGGCTGAACCTGGCCGCGGTCCTCGTCTGGACCACCCTCGGCTCCGTCGTGGGCGCCCTCGCGCTGTACTGGGTCGGCGCGCTCCTCGGCCGCGACCGGACGGTCGCGCTGGCGGCGCGGCTGCCGCTGCTGAAGGTGCGCGACATCGAGCGCACGGAGGCGTGGTTCGCCCGGCACGGCACGAAGGCGGTGTTCTTCGGCCGCATGATCCCGATCTTCCGCAGCCTCATATCCGTGCCCGCGGGCGTCGAACGGATGCCGGTGCCCGTCTTCCTGGGCCTCACGGCCGCGGGCAGCGCCCTGTGGAACACGGTGTTCGTGCTCGCGGGGTACGGGCTGGGCTCGCGCTGGCACGAGATCAGCGACCTCGTCGGCGTGTACTCGAAGGTGGTGCTGGGGGTCGTGGCCCTGGCGGTGGTGGTGTTCCTGACGGTACGGGCCGTCGCCGCCGGCCGCGGGCGGCACCGGGCGCCGCGGCGGGGCGCGTAGCCGCCCGGGCGGGGCGGTACGGGCACGTGCGCGCTGCCCTGCGGGCGCGGCCCGTAACCTTGGCCCCGTGCAGGTACGCCACAACGCCCCGCTCGCCCCGCTGACCACCTTCCGCCTCGGCGGACCGGCCGCCCGGCTCGTCACCGCCACCACCGACGCCGAGGTGGTCGACGCCGTGCGCGCGGCCGACGCCGCCGGGACCCCGCTGCTGATCGTCGGCGGCGGCAGCAACCTCGTCGTCGCCGACGCCGGCTTCCCCGGCACCGCCCTGCGCATCGCCACCACCGGCTTCACCCTCGACGGCACCACCCTCGAACTGGCCGCCGGCGAGAACTGGTCCGACGCCGTCACGCGCACCGTCGACGCCGGCCTCGCCGGCGTCGAGTGCCTCGCCGGCATCCCCGGCTCGGCCGGCGCGACGCCGATCCAGAACGTCGGCGCGTACGGGCAGGAGGTCGCGGAGACGATCACCGAGGTCGTCGCGTACGACCGCACCGCCGGCGAGACCGTCACCGTCCCCGGCGCCGACTGCGGCTTCTCGTACCGCCACAGCCGCTTCAAGGCCGACCCCGGCCGCTTCGTGGTCCTGCGCGTCCGCTTCCGCCTCGCCGACGCGGGCGGGCTGTCCGCGCCCCTCCGGTACGCGGAGACGGCGCGCATGCTCGGCGTCGCGACCGGCGAGCGGGTGCCGGCCGCCCAGGCGCGCGACGTCGTGCTGAAGTTGCGCGCCGGCAAGGGCATGGTGCTCGACCCGGAGGACCACGACACGTGGTCGGCCGGCTCGTTCTTCACCAACCCCGTCCTCGACGAGCCGGCCCACGCCGCATTCCGCGCCCGCGTCGCCCGCCGCCTCGGCCCGGACGTGCACCCGCCGGCGTTCCCGGCGGGGGAGGGGCTGACGAAGACGTCGGCGGCGTGGCTCATCGACCGCGCCGGCTTCACCCGCGGCTACGGCACGGGCCCGGCCCGCATCTCCGGCAAGCACACCCTGGCCCTGACGAACCGCGGCTCGGCGACCACGGCGGACCTGCTCGCGCTCGCCCGCGAGGTGCGCGACGGGGTGCGCGACGCGTTCGGCGTCACGCTGGTCAACGAGCCGGTGACGGTCGGCGTGAGCCTGTGACGCCGTAAGCGCGGACTCCCGCGGTGCGCACGGTGCGCACCGTCACCCCCGCGCCGACCCCAGCCCCACCGTCTGCCCCCGCACCGCCGGGTCGTCGAGCAGGTCGAGCACCGCGCGGGCCAGGTCCGCGCGGGCCAGGGTGCCGGTACCGGGGACGTTGCCGCCGACGCGGCGCCGGTAGCGCCCCTTGCCGCGCCGGTTCGTCAACTTGCCCGGCCGCAGCACCGTCCAGTCCAGCCCGCTGTGCGCCAGCTCCGACTCCATGGCGGCGGCTTCCGCGTACACGTCCTTGAACACCGTCCGCAGCACCGGCGACACCGCCCGCCCCAGCACCCCCTCGTCCGGCGGCAGCGGCCCGACCGGCGCCGTGCTGACGACGAGCAGCCGCCGTACGCCCGCCGCTCGCGCGGCCCGTACCAGCGCGTGCGCCGCCGCGCCGAGGCGGCCCGGGGGGCGGGCGCTGCTCGACAGGCCGGGGCAGAACAGCAGCGCGTCGCGGCCCCGGACGACGGGGCCGAGGGCGAGGGGGTCCGTCACGTCCGCGACGGTCGCCAGCGCTAACCGCACGCGCCCGTCCTCGGCCGTCCCCCACCGCTCGCCGCCCGCGGCGCTCTTCGCGCCGTGCTCGCTCCCGCGGCCCGTCCCGCCCGCCGCGCCGGTCCCGGCGCCGGCCTCGGCGCCGACTCTGGCACCTTCACCCGCACCCGCACCGGCGCCGACACCCGCGCCGACGCCCGCACCGGCATCCGCGTCCGCCCCGCCCGGCGGCCGCCGGTCCGGCGGGTGCGTGCCCTTGCGCACCACCGCCGTGACCTCGTGCCCGGCGGCCAGCGCCTGCCGGACCACCTCCCGCCCGGTGCCACCGGACGCGCCGAAGACCGTGAGCTTCATCGTGTCCCTCCCCGTGAGTGGGCACCCACTCACTGCTAGGGTGAGCGAATGCCCACCCCGCCGTCAAGACCGGCCCCGGAGCGCATCGTGGACGCCGCAGAGCGCCTCGTGCGCACCGCCGGGTTCGTGCACGCGACCACCAAGGAGATCGCGCGCGAGGCGGGCTGCTCCGAGGCGCTGCTCTACAAGCACTTCGTCAACAAGGAGGAGATCTTCCTCCGCGTCCTCTTCGAGCGGCTGCCGCGCCTCGGCGCGCTGCTCACCGAGCTGGCCGACGACCCGGGCGAGCGCAGCGTCGAGGAGTGCCTGCGGGCCGTCGCCCGGAAGGCCGCGGACTTCTACGAGGAGATGCTGCCCATGGTGGGCGCGCTGCTGGTCGAGCCGGGGCTGCTGACGCGGTTCGCCGAAGGGCTCGCCGCGGTCGGGCGCAAGGGGCCCTACGAGGCGGGTGACGCGCTCGCGGACTACCTGGTGCGGGAGCGGCGGCGCGGCCGCATCCGGGCCGACGCGGACCCCCGGGCCGCGGCGGTGCTGCTGCTGGGCGCGTGCTTCCAGCGGGCGTTCTTCGTGGCGTTCGGCGGGCCGGCGGCGGCTCAGCCGGCGGACGACTTCGCCGCGGCGGTGTCCCATACGGTCTGGGCCGCGGTCTCCCCGCCGCCCGCGGACTCCCCGCTCCCGGCAGGCTCCCCGCCGCCCGCGGAGCCCTCGCCCCCCTCCGCCTGACGGTCGCCGCCGCCGGCCGGCGCCCCCGCCAGCCAGTCGTCCACGCCCGCCAGCAGCCGCCGCCGCACGTCGTCCGGCGCCACCGACGCCCGTACCGACTGCCGGGCCAGCTCCGCCAGCTCCTCGTCCGTGAACCCGTGGTACGTGCGCGCCAGCTCGTACTGCGCCGCCAGCCGCGACCCGAACAGCAGCGGGTCGTCCGCGCCCAGCGCCATCGGCACCCCCGCGTCCCACAGCGCCCGCAGCGGCACGTCATCCGGCCGCTCGTACACCCCCAGCGCGACGTTCGACGACGGGCACACCTCGCAGGTCACCCCCGACGCCGCCAGCCGCGCCAGCAGCCGCGGGTCCTCGGCGGCGCGGATGCCGTGCCCGATGCGGCGCGCGTCCAGGTCGTCCAGGCAGTCCCGGACGCTCGCCGGCCCGGCCAGCTCGCCGCCGTGCGGGGCGGCCAGCAGGCCGCCGCCGCGGGCGATGGCGAAGGCGCGGTCGAAGTCGCGGGCGAAGCCGCGGCGCTCGTCGTTGGAGAGACCGAAGCCGACGACGCCGCGGCCGGCGTAGCGCACGGCGAGGCGGGCGAGGGTGCGGGCGTCGAGCGGGTGCTTCATACGGTTGGCGGCGACCAGCACGCGCATCCCCAGGCCGGTGTCCCGGGCGGTGGTCTCCACCGCGTCGAGGATGATCTCCAGCGCCGGGATCAGCCCGCCCAGGCGCGGCGCGTACGAGGTGGGGTCGACCTGGATCTCCAGCCACCCCGAGCCGTCCGCGAGGTCCTCCTCGGCCGCCTCGCGCACCAGCCGCTGGATGTCCTCGGGCGAGCGCAGGCAGGAGCGGGCGAGGTCGTACAGCCGCTGGAAGCGGAACCAGCCGCGCTCGTCGGTCGCGCGCAGCCTGGGCGGCTCGCCGCCGCTCAGCGCCTCGGGCAGGTGGACGCCGTACTTGGCGGCCAGCTCGATCAGCGTGCCGGAGCGCATGGAGCCGGTGAAGTGCAGGTGCAGGTGCGCCTTGGGCAGGCGGCGGACGTCTCGGGCGGCGGGGCGGTGCTCGTGCTCCATGGAGAGATCTTGCCGTATCGGCGGGCCCGGGCGACACCGGCACCTACGTACGAGGGCTTGCCCGGACGGCTGTCCGGGCAAGCATGGCCATGATCATTCAATTGTGTACCGACACACACTTGAAGGCTTACCGCGCCTCCGCCAGCAGCTTCTGCATCCGCGAGACGCCCTCGACCAGGTCCTCGTCCCCCAGCGCGTACGACAGCCGCAGATACCCCGGCGTCCCGAACGCCTCGCCCGGCACCACGGCCACCTCGGCCTCCTCCAGGATCACCTCGGCCAGCGCCACCGAGTCCGCCGGGCGCCGTCCGCGGATCTCCTTACCGAGAAGCCCCTTCACCGACGGGTACGCGTAGAACGCCCCCTCCGGCTCCGGGCACTCCACGCCGTCGATCTCGTTCAGCATCCGCACGATCGTCCGGCGCCGCCGGTCGAACGCCTCGCGCATCTTCGCCACCGCGTCCAGGTCGCCGGAGACGGCCGCCAGCGCGGCGGCCTGCGCGACGTTGGAGACGTTCGACGTGGCGTGCGACTGCAGGTTCGTTGCCGCCTTGACCAGGTCCTTCGGGCCGACGACCCAGCCGACCCGCCAGCCGGTCATCGCGTAGGTCTTCGCCACGCCGTTGACCACGACGCACTTGTCGCGCAGCTCCGGCACGACCACCGGCAGCGAGTGGAACTCGGCGGTGCCGTACACCAGGTGCTCGTAGATCTCGTCCGTCAGCACCCACAGCCCGTGCTCGGCGGCCCAGCGGCCGATCGCCTCGACCTGCTCGCGGGGGTAGACCGCGCCGGTCGGGTTGGACGGGGAGACGAACAGCAGCACCTTCGTGCGCGGGGTGCGCGCGGCCTCCAGCTGCTCGACGGACACCCGGTAGCCGGTGGTCTCGTCGGCGACGACGTCGACGGGCACGCCGCCGGCCAGCCGGATCGACTCGGGGTAGGTGGTCCAGTACGGCGTGGGGACGATGACCTCGTCGCCCGGGTCGAGCAGGGCGGCGAACGACTCGTAGATCGCCTGCTTGCCGCCGTTGGTGACGAGCACCTGGGCCGGCTCCACCTCGTAGCCCGAGTCGCGCGCGGTCTTCGCGGCGATGGCGGCCTTCAGCTCGGGCAGCCCGCCGGCCGGCGTGTAGCGGTGGTACGTCGGGTTGGTGCACGCTGCGATCGCGGCCTCGACGACGTAGTCGGGCGTCTGGAAGTCGGGCTCGCCGGCGCCGAAGCCGATCACCGGGCGGCCGGCTGCCTTGAGGGCCTTGGCCTTGGCGTCCACGGCGAGCGTCGCGGACTCCGAGATAGCGCCGACCCGGGCCGACACCCGGCGTTCGGTCGGGGACTGGGGTGCGGAGTTTGCAGCGGTCATGGCGCCCATCGTTCCAGACGGGCGGGTGGCGCGGCACACGGGTTGCACGGCTCGTACGCGGGGCGCGCGGCGTACTCGTTCGACGGCGGGGCGTGAAACCCGTACACTCATGCACCGTGCCAGCCCCGGCGCAGATCCTGCACGCGCTCGTGTAGTCCCTGCGGGAATGCGTTAGGTTGGGATGACACAAAGGGTCGTAGCTCAATTGGAAGAGCACTGGTCTCCAAAACCAGCGGTTGGGGGTTCAAGTCCCTCCGGCCCTGCTACGCGCATCTCCTCAGGGGGTGCGTACGCAGTTCACAGCAGCACCGCCGTGCGGCTCCACCCGGCGCGGCAGGCCAACGAACCGGGATCCAGGTGAGGACGAGTGACGGAAGCTCCCACCGCGACGCCTGACCGCCCCGAAGGCGACGCGCGACCCGCTCGCCGCGGCGGCAAGCGCGGCCGGAAGGGCCCGTTCGCCCGCCTGGCGCTCTTCTACCGCCAGATCGTCGCGGAGCTGCGTAAGGTCGTCTGGCCGACGCGGAACCAGCTCACCACGTACACGACCGTCGTGATCATCTTCGTGGTGGTCATGATCGGCATCGTGACGGTGATCGACTTCGGGTTCACCGAACTCATGGACTTTGTCTTCGCCTGACCGATTCGCGTACGCCGCCACGTAAGGTACGTAAGGTAGGCGACTGCATGTGCACATCCCCATTTGAGCCAGGAAGAAGCAGCTACCGTGTCTGACCCGAACCTGAACGACGCAGTCGCGACCGATGAGGTTGCCGGCGCTGCGCAGGCAGAGCCTGCCGCGGGTGCCCCTGCCGAGCAGGTGGAGGAGGCCGGAGCGGCCGCGGAGACCGGGCTTGAGGACGCGGCGGACGCCGCCGACGACGTCGCAGTGGACGCCGAGTCCGCCGAGGACGCCGAGGCGGCGGCGGACGACGAGGCCGCCGGGGACGAGCAGCCCGACGAGGCCGAGGACGGCGAAGCCGGCGAGGCCGTCGACCCCGTCGAGGCGCTCCGCCAGGACCTGCGCGGCCTGCCCGGCGAGTGGTACGTGATCCACACCTACGCGGGCTACGAGAAGCGGGTCAAGGCCAACCTCGAACAGCGCGCGGTCTCCCTGAACGTCGAGGACTTCATCTACCAGGCCGAGGTGCCCGAGGAAGAGGTCGTCCAGATCAAGAACGGCGAGCGCAGGAACGTCCGGCAGAACAAGCTCCCGGGCTACGTCCTGGTGCGGATGGACCTGACGAACGAGTCCTGGGGCGTCGTGCGCAACACCCCGGGCGTCACCGGCTTCGTCGGCAACGCCTACGACCCGTACCCGCTGACGCTCGACGAGATCGTCCGCATGCTCGCCCCGGAGGCCGAGGAGAAGGCCGCCCGCGAGGCCGCGGAGGCCGAGGGCAAGCCGACGCCGTCCCGCAAGGTCGAGGTGCAGGTGCTCGACTTCGCCGTGGGCGACTCGGTCACCGTCACCGACGGCCCGTTCGCGACGCTGCAGGCGACCATCAACGAGATCAACGCCGACTCGAAGAAGGTCAAGGGCCTGGTGGAGATCTTCGGCCGGGAGACCCCGGTCGAGCTGAGCTTCGACCAGATCCAGAAGAACGACTGAGGGCGCACCGCCCGCCTCGTACGCTTCCGACCAGGTCAGACGGCTTTGCAGCCGCTCTGACCTGCTCGGTTTCAGGACCCGCACCCGATACGGCTATCGTGGTGCGGTATGCCTCCGTCCGGACGGTCGGCCGGATCGCCGGATCGAGGCGCAAACCTCTCATTCAAGGACCCGGAGAGACATGCCTCCCAAGAAGAAGAAGGTCACGGGGCTGATCAAGCTCCAGATCCAGGCCGGTGCCGCGAACCCGGCCCCGCCGGTCGGCCCCGCGCTGGGCCAGCACGGCGTGAACATCATGGAGTTCTGCAAGGCCTACAACGCCGCCACCGAGTCGCAGCGCGGCTGGGTGATCCCGGTGGAGATCACGGTCTACGAGGACCGTTCGTTCACCTTCATCACCAAGACGCCGCCGGCCGCGAAGATGATCCTCAAGGCCGCGGGCGTGGAGAAGGGCTCCGGCGAGCCGCACAAGACCAAGGTCGCGAAGATCACCCGCGACCAGGTCCGCGAGATCGCCACCACCAAGATGGCCGACCTCAACGCCAACGACCTGGACGCCGCCGAGAAGATCATCGCCGGCACCGCCCGCTCCATGGGCGTCACGGTCGAGGGCTGAGCGCCCCCCGGGGGCCAGCGGCACCCGCACCACCCTGTGGCAGGGCCATGCGCCGGCCCGGACCACGACTCCGTACCGACACACAGGAGCAGCAGTGAAGCGCAGCAAGGCACTCCGCGGCAACGACGCCAAGGTCGACCGCACGCGGCAGTACGCACCCCTTGAGGCCGTCCGCCTCGCCAAGGAGACGTCCACGACGAAGTTCGACGGCACCGTCGAGGTCGCCATGCGCCTGGGCATCGACCCGCGCAAGGCCGACCAGATGGTCCGCGGCACCGTGAACCTCCCGCACGGCACCGGCAAGACCGCCCGGGTCCTGGTCTTCGCGACCGGTGACCGTGCAGCGGCCGCGGAGGCCGCGGGCGCCGACATCGTCGGCGCCGACGAGCTGATCGAGGAGGTGCAGAAGGGCCGCCTCGACTTCGACGCGGTCGTCGCCACCCCGGACCTCATGGGCAAGGTCGGCCGCCTCGGCCGGGTCCTCGGCCCGCGCGGTCTGATGCCGAACCCGAAGACCGGCACGGTCACGCCCGACGTGGCGAAGGCCGTCACCGAGATCAAGGGCGGCAAGATCGAGTTCCGCACCGACAAGCACTCCAACCTGCACTTCATCATCGGCAAGACGTCGTTCGACGAGCGGCAGCTGGTGGAGAACTACAGCGCGGCGCTGGAGGAGGTGCTGCGGCTCAAGCCGTCGGCCGCCAAGGGCCGTTACATCAAGAAGACCACCATCACCACGACGATGGGCCCCGGCGTCCCGGTGGACCCCGCGCGGGTGCGGAACCTGATGTCGGAGGAGCCCGCGGTCTGAGCCGCGATCGGCAGCCGGCGGGCGGCAGTTGACGGTGCCGGACGGGCGCCGCTGTTCGACAGAATCGCTTCGACTGTCACGACCAGGCAACGGGTCGGATCCGGAACGCCCATAGGGAACCGGGTCCGGCCCGTTTCTCGTGTTCACTGGCCGTACGGGCAGAACACCTGCCCGGCGAACGACTGACCACGAGGGGGCGGGGATTCCCATGCACACGACCGTGAAGCGCGCAGGTGTCTCGCTGGGAGCGGCGCTGCTGCTCGCATTCGCGGCGGCCTGCGGGAGCGACTCCGGCAACGGTGACGGCGGTTCCGGCACCGGCGGCACCAGCACTGACGGCGGCAGCGGCACCGAAGGCGGCAGCGGCGGCAGCGGGGCCGTACGCGGCGCGCTGGCCGCGCTGCAGGCGATCGACGAGAAGACCGCGGGCGCGGAGTCGTCGAAGTTCGAGAGCACCATGGTCATGGGCGACGCGATGACCACGGAGAACGAGGGCGAACTCAACTGGGCGGACGGCGCGGTCGGCACCGCCACCGTCAAGTACACCGACGGCCAGATGGCCTCCTCGATCAAGCTGATGGACGACGACGGCACGCTGGAGGCCCGCTACCTGCCCGACGCCTACTACGCCGGCGTCGAGGGCCAGTTCCAGACCCAGTACCCGGGCAAGAACTGGATCCGCTACGACTACGACGAGATGGCGCGGCTCATGGGCCCCTCCGGGGAGTACATGAAGGACCAGATGCAGAACAGCACCCCGGGCCAGGCCGTGAAGCTGCTGCTGGCCTCCGAGGACGTCGAGGAGGTCGGCCAGGAGGAGGTGCGCGGCGTCCAGACCACGCACTACTCCGGCACCGTGGACGTCGCCGAACTGGCCCGCGCGTCGTCCAAGACGATGAGCGAGCAGGAGCTGTCGGACCTGGAGGACCAGTTGGAGGCGTCCGGCGTCACCACGCAGACCGTCGACATCTGGGTGGACGAGAACGACCTGATGATCAAGCGTGAGGAGGCCGGGGAGATGACGGGCGGCGAGTTCAGCTCCATCGTCTACTACTCGGACTACGGCACCGAGGTCGAGGTCGAGGAGCCCGCGGCGGCGGAGAGCATCGACTTCACCCAGATCCAGTAGCAGTTGCCCGATCCGCTCAGCGCCTCCGGCGCGGTTCACGGTGTCCCGGCCCGGCCGTCGCCGCGTCCGCCGGAGGCACTAGCGTGTGCTGTTCCATATGCCGGGGCACGTGCGCCCGGAGGGAAAGGATGACGATGCGTTCGACGTTCGTACGGGGCGGCGCCGCGCTCGGCGCGGCAGCCCTCGCCCTGACCGCCTTCACGGCCTGCTCCGACGACGACGGGGGAGACGGCAAGGCGGCCGGCAAGAAGGGCGGGAACGCCGGTCAGCCGGTCGACGTCACGCCCGCCGCCGCCGTCCGCAAGGCCACGGACAACGCGGAGGAGCTGACCTCCGTCGAGTACCGGATGAGCGGTGAGGCCCCCGGCGAGGGCACCATGGAGGGCACCGGGGCGATCAGCATGGACCCGCCCGCCATGCAGATGAAGATGACGGTGGACGGGGCGTCCCCCGACGAGAGCGGCGTGGTGGAGATACGCCTCGTCGACGACGCGATGTACATGAACGCCGGCGAAGAGGCCGCCGCCGAGATGGACGGCAAGACCTGGCTCAAGATCGGCATGTCCGAGGCGGAGGCGGACGGCGGCGAGAACCCGCTGCTGGAGCTGGAGCAGGCGGACGAGAACCCCGCCGAGGACGCCCAGATGATGACGGCGGCCGAGGACCTGGAGAGGGTCGGCGAGGAGAAGGTCGAGGGGGTGGACACCACCCACTACACCGGCACGGTCACCCTCGACGCCCTCCGCGCGGACCTGAAGGACGAGGACGCGGAGACGAAGAAGAAGCGCGGCGAGAAGATCGACGAGATGGCGGAGCAGGGCGTCGACGAGTTGACCATGGACATGTGGATCGACGGCGAGGATCACACCAAGCAGTTCCGCATGCGGGCCGACACGAAGGAGGGGCCGCTGGACACCACCATGACCTTCCTCAGCTACAACGAGCCCGTCACGGTGAAGGCCCCGCCGGCGTCCGAGACGCTGGACATGAGCGGCATGATGGAGGACGTCGAAGCCACCCCCGAGGCCGTCGAGAGCCCCGGGAACGGCGCGTAGCGCCGGAGTCCGCGTCGCGTACGTCCGTGAGACCGGGCCGTCTCCCCGGGGCGATTTGCCCGTGGGACGGCCCGGGCCGTATCGTTCCTCTTCGTAGCCAAAGACCGCTGGCCGTCGCCGTGCACCCGCAAGGGGCGCGGTGGCCGAAGGTTCCGCGTATGCCGCGGACGGCCCGCGCAGGTGACGAGGAAGACCCTCCCGCCGGGCCCCGTGCCCGTTCGGTCGAGTCACGCCCCGCGCGCCTGCGCCGGGGCGTTTGTCGTGTGCGAGGGCCTCGTGCATCCGAAGGGCGGTCCCATCACCCGGAAGGAGGCTGAGGCTCATGGCGACGCCGGACAAGGTCGACGCCGTTAAGGAGATCACGGACAAGCTCCGTAACTCCCACGCGGCCGTCGTGACCGCGTACACCGGACTGAGCGTGGCGCAGCTGAAGGAGCTGCGCCGTTCTCTCGGCGAGAACGCGCAGTACCGAGTGGTGAAGAACACGCTGACCAAGATCGCGGCGAAGGAGGCGGGGCTCGACGAGCTGGACGAGCACCTCCAGGGCTCGACCGCGGTGGCCTTCGTGACCGGTGACCCGGTCGAGGCGGCCAAGGGGCTGCGTGACTTCGCCAAGACCAACCCCGCGCTCGTGATCAAGGGTGGCGTCCTCGACGGCAAGACCCTGAGCGCCGCGGAGATCAACCAGCTCGCGGACCTTGAGTCCCGCGAGGTGCTGCTCGCCAAGCTGGCCGGTGGCATGAAGGCGTCCATGGCGAAGGCCGCGGCGACCTTCCAGGCCCCGCTGTCGAAGTTCGTCCGCACCGCGGACGCGCTGCGCGACAAGGTCGAGCAGGGCGGTGCCGGTACGCCGGCTCCCGCCGACGCCGCGGAGTAGCCGTGGCTCAGCGGGCCGCGAACGCCCGCCGCTTCATGCATCAGCACAACCGGCACCAGCCGACTTAGTGGAAGGACCGCCACCATGGCGAAGCTCAGCCAGGACGACCTGCTCGCACAGTTCGAAGAGATGACCCTCATCGAGCTGTCCGACTTCGTCAAGAAGTTCGAGGAGAAGTTCGACGTCGAGGCCGCCGCCCCGGCCGCCGTCGTCGCCGCCGGTCCGGGCGTCCCGGGCGCCCCGGCCGACGCCGAGCCGGAGCAGGACGAGTTCGACGTCGTCCTCACCGGTGCCGGCGACAAGAAGATCCAGGTCATCAAGGTCGTGCGCGAGCTGACCTCGCTCGGCCTGAAGGAGGCCAAGGAGCTGGTCGACGGCACGCCGAAGGCGGTTCTGGAGAAGGTCAACAAGGAGGCCGCGGACAAGGCCAAGGAGTCCCTTGAGGGCGCCGGCGCCTCCGTCGAGGTCAAGTGACCCCGTCCCGGCCGGCCGGGGCGCGCTGAGCCCAGTCGGCCGGGTCTGACGGCTGCTGCCGAGGGCGATCATCCAAACGGGTGGTCGCCCTCGCTGCGTTGCCGGGCCGTCCGCCCGGAGGGCTTGCCCCGCGGGCGCCGGCGGGTATGGTGATCTTCACCGGCCGGGGCGCGCCGACATGATCTCCCTGGGGCAGGGGGGCCTTGACGAACGGCCAGCGGCGCGCGATTCTCAGGTCGTCACATCGGTCCGTACTCCGAGGCATGGATCGGTGACGGAGTGGGAATGGCTTCAAGCGCGAAGGCATCCGGTACTCGGCATAACTTCAGGGGAGGCCCCACGCGAGGCGGGCGCTCCCCAGGCAGGGAGAGATCGAAGATTTGCTGGTCTCCAGCCTCCGCTGGACATCAGTGTGGCGAGTCGCTACACTGACCCTTTGCGCTGCCTGTTAACTGCCCCCTGTCCGTCACCAGGGGTCTGTCCAGAGCCCGTACGATCTTGAGAGATACGCTTTGACCTGGGCGTCTCTTCTCCCGTCTGGGTTCTGGGACCGGTACGCGCGTAGTGAGTCCGAGCCCTCGGAAGGACCCCTCTTGGCCGCCTCGCGCACCGCCTCGACCGCTAGTACGAACAACGGCGCCAGCACCGCCCCGCTGCGCATCTCTTTCGCGAAGATCAAGGAGCCCCTCGAGGTTCCGAACCTTCTTGCGCTCCAGACCGAGAGCTTTGACTGGCTGCTCGGCAACGACGCGTGGAAGGCTCGTGTCGAGGAGGCCCTGGACCACGGACAGGACGTCCCCACGAAGTCCGGCCTGGAGGAGATCTTCGAGGAGATCTCCCCGATCGAGGACTTCTCCGGGTCGATGTCGCTGACCTTCCGCGACCACCGCTTCGAGCCCCCGAAGAACTCCATCGACGAGTGCAAGGAGCGCGACTTCACGTACGCCGCGCCGCTCTTCGTCACCGCCGAGTTCACCAACAACGAGACCGGCGAGATCAAGTCCCAGACGGTCTTCATGGGCGACTTCCCGCTCATGACCGACAAGGGCACCTTCGTGATCAACGGCACCGAGCGTGTCGTGGTCTCGCAGCTCGTCCGGTCCCCGGGCGTCTACTTCGACTCCTCCATCGACAAGACCTCCGACAAGGACATCTTCTCCGTCAAGGTCATCCCCTCCCGGGGCGCCTGGCTGGAGATGGAGATCGACAAGCGCGACATGGTCGGCGTCCGCATCGACCGCAAGCGCAAGCAGTCGGTCACCGTGCTGCTCAAGGCGCTCGGCTGGACGAACGAGCAGATCCTTGAGGAGTTCGGCGAGTACGAGTCCATGCGCGCCACCCTGGAGAAGGACCACACCCAGGGGCAGGACGACGCGCTGCTCGACATCTACCGCAAGCTGCGCCCGGGCGAGCCGCCGACCAAGGAGGCCGCGCAGACGCTGCTGGAGAACCTCTACTTCAACCCCAAGCGCTACGACCTCGCCAAGGTCGGCCGCTACAAGATCAACAAGAAGCTGGGCGCCGCCGCGCCGCTCGACTCGGGCACGCTGACCGTCGAGGACATCATCGCCTCGATCAAGTACCTGGTGCAGCTGCACGCCGGCGAGATCGAGACCGTCGGGGACAACGGCCAGGCCGTCGTCGTCGAGACCGACGACATCGACCACTTCGGCAACCGCCGTATCCGCAACGTCGGCGAGCTGATCCAGAACCAGGTGCGCACGGGCCTCGCCCGCATGGAGCGCGTCGTGCGCGAGCGCATGACGACCCAGGACGTCGAGGCGATCACGCCGCAGACCCTGATCAACATCCGGCCGGTCGTCGCCTCCATCAAGGAGTTCTTCGGCACCAGCCAGCTGTCGCAGTTCATGGACCAGACGAACCCGCTGTCGGGCCTGACCCACAAGCGCCGGCTCAACGCGCTCGGCCCCGGCGGTCTGTCCCGTGAGCGGGCCGGCTTCGAGGTCCGCGACGTGCACCCGTCGCACTACGGCCGCATGTGCCCGATCGAGACGCCGGAAGGCCCGAACATCGGCCTCATCGGCTCGCTCGCCTCGTACGGCCGGGTCAACGCGTTCGGCTTCATCGAGACCCCGTACCGCAAGGTCGTCGACGGCGTCGTCACCGACGACGTGGACTACCTGACGGCCGACGAGGAGGACCGCTTCGTCATCGCGCAGGCCAACGCGCCGCTGACGAACGACCTGCACTTCGCCGAGAACCGGGTCCTGGTCCGCCGCCGCGGCGGCGAGGTCGACTACATCCCCGGCGACGACGTCGACTACATGGACGTCTCGCCGCGCCAGATGGTGTCGGTCGCCACCGCGATGATCCCGTTCCTGGAGCACGACGACGCCAACCGGGCCCTCATGGGCTCCAACATGATGCGCCAGGCCGTGCCGCTGATCCGGGCCGAGGCCCCGCTCGTCGGCACCGGCATGGAGTACCGCTGCGCGGTCGACGCCGGCGACGTCATCAAGGCCGAGAAGGACGGCGTGGTCCAGGAGGTCTCCGCGGACTACGTCACCGTCGCCAACGACGACGGCACCTACACCACGTACCGCGTCAACAAGTTCCACCGCTCCAACCAGGGCACCTCCTTCAACCAGAAGGTGCTCGTGGACGAGGGCGCCCGCGTCATCGAGGGCCAGGTGCTCGCCGACGGCCCCTCGACCGACGAGGGCGAGATGGCGCTCGGCAAGAACCTCCTGGTGGCGTTCATGCCGTGGGAGGGCCACAACTACGAGGACGCCATCATCCTCAGCCAGCGCCTCGTACAGGACGACGTCCTGTCCTCGATCCACATCGAGGAGCACGAGGTCGACGCCCGCGACACCAAGCTGGGCCCCGAGGAGATCACCCGGGACATCCCGAACGTCTCCGAGGAGGTCCTCGCCGACCTCGACGAGCGCGGCATCATCCGCATCGGCGCCGAGGTCGTCGCCGGCGACATCCTGGTCGGCAAGGTCACGCCCAAGGGCGAGACCGAGCTGACCCCGGAGGAGCGGCTGCTGCGCGCGATCTTCGGCGAGAAGGCCCGCGAGGTCCGCGACACGTCGCTGAAGGTGCCGCACGGCGAGACCGGCCGCGTCATCGGCGTCCGCGTCTTCGACCGCGAGGAGGGCGACGAGCTGCCGCCCGGCGTGAACCAGCTCGTCCGCGTCTACGTGGCCCAGAAGCGTAAGATCACCGACGGCGACAAGCTCGCCGGCCGGCACGGCAACAAGGGCGTCATCGCCAAGATCCTGCCGATCGAGGACATGCCGTTCATGGCGGACGGCACCCCGGTCGACATCATCCTCAACCCGCTCGGCGTGCCCTCCCGGATGAACCCCGGTCAGGTCCTGGAGATCCACCTGGGCTGGCTCGCCGCCCAGGGCTGGGACGTCTCCGGCATCCGCGAGGAGTGGGCCGAGCGGCTGCAGGGCATCGGCGCCGACCAGGTCGAGTCCGGCACGAACGTCGCGACGCCCGTCTTCGACGGCGCCCGCGAGGACGAGCTGGCCGGTCTGATCCAGAACACCCTGCCCAACCGCGACGGCGACCGCATGGTGCAGCCGTCCGGCAAGGCGCTGCTGTTCGACGGGCGCTCCGGCGAGCCGTTCCCGGACCCGATCTCCGTCGGGTACATGTACATCCTCAAGCTGCACCACCTCGTGGACGACAAGCTCCACGCCCGGTCCACCGGCCCGTACTCGATGATCACCCAGCAGCCGCTGGGCGGTAAGGCGCAGTTCGGCGGCCAGCGGTTCGGCGAGATGGAGGTGTGGGCCCTGGAGGCGTACGGCGCCGCCTACGCGCTGCAGGAACTGCTCACCATCAAGTCGGACGACGTCACCGGCCGCGTGAAGGTCTACGAGGCCATCGTCAAGGGCGAGAACATCCCCGAGCCGGGCATCCCCGAGTCCTTCAAGGTGCTCATCAAGGAGATGCAGTCGCTGTGCCTGAACGTGGAGGTCCTCTCCTCCGACGGCATGTCCATCGAGATGCGCGACACGGACGAGGACGTCTTCCGTGCCGCCGAAGAGCTTGGCATCGACCTGTCCCGGCGTGAGCCGAGCAGCGTCGAAGAGGTCTGACGGGTCCCGGCTCCCCCTCGGGGAGCCGGCCCCCGCGACCCCGATCAGACCATTGACACACGACCCTGAGAGGGATTGACGAGAGTGCTCGACGTCAACTTCTTCGACGAGCTGCGGATCGGCCTGGCGACCGCGGACGACATCCGGACCTGGTCGCACGGCGAGGTCAAGAAGCCCGAGACCATCAACTACCGCACCCTCAAGCCCGAGAAGGACGGCCTCTTCTGCGAGAAGATCTTCGGCCCCACCCGGGACTGGGAGTGCTACTGCGGCAAGTACAAGCGCGTCCGCTTCAAGGGCATCATCTGTGAGCGCTGCGGCGTCGAGGTGACCCGCGCCAAGGTGCGCCGGGAGCGGATGGGCCACATCGAGCTGGCCGCGCCCGTCACGCACATCTGGTACTTCAAGGGTGTCCCGTCGCGCCTGGGCTACCTGCTCGACCTGGCTCCGAAGGACCTGGAGAAGGTCATCTACTTCGCCGCCTACATGATCACGTGGGTGGACGACGAGCGCCGCCAGCGCGACCTGTCGTCGCTGGAGGCGCAGATCGCCGTCGAGCGCCAGCAGGTCGAGCAGCGCCGCGACGGCGACCTGGAGGCCCGGGCCAAGAAGCAGGAGGCCGACCTGGCCGAGCTGGAGGCCGAGGGCGCCAAGGCCGACGTGCGCCGCAAGGTGCGCGAGGGCGGCGAGCGCGAGATGAAGCAGCTCCGCGACCGGGCCCAGCGCGAGCTGGACCGCCTGGACGAGGTGTGGAACCGGTTCAAGAACCTCAAGGTCCAGGACCTGGAGGGCGACGAGCTGCTCTACCGCGAGCTGCGCGACCGCTTCGGCACGTACTTCCAGGGCGGCATGGGCGCCGCGGCGCTGCAGAAGCGCCTGGAGTCCTTCGACCTGGACGAGGAGGCGGAGAAGCTCCGCGAGATCATCCGCACCGGCAAGGGCCAGAAGAAGACCCGCGCCCTGAAGCGGCTGAAGGTCGTCTCCGCGTTCCAGAACACCCGCAACAGCCCCAACGGCATGGTGCTGGACTGCGTCCCGGTGATCCCGCCGGACCTGCGTCCGATGGTGCAGCTGGACGGCGGCCGCTTCGCGACCTCCGACCTGAACGACCTGTACCGCCGCGTCATCAACCGCAACAACCGGCTGAAGCGGCTGCTCGACCTCGGCGCGCCCGAGATCATCGTCAACAACGAGAAGCGCATGCTGCAGGAGGCCGTCGACGCGCTGTTCGACAACGGCCGCCGCGGCCGGCCGGTGACCGGCCCGGGCAACCGCCCGCTGAAGTCGCTCTCCGACATGCTCAAGGGCAAGCAGGGCCGGTTCCGCCAGAACCTGCTCGGCAAGCGCGTCGACTACTCGGCCCGCTCCGTCATCGTCGTCGGCCCGCAGCTGAAGCTGCACCAGTGCGGCCTGCCCAAGGCCATGGCGCTGGAGCTGTTCAAGCCGTTCGTGATGAAGCGCCTGGTGGACCTGAACCACGCGCAGAACATCAAGAGCGCCAAGCGGATGGTCGAGCGCGGCCGCACGGTCGTGTACGACGTGCTGGAAGAGGTCATCGCCGAGCACCCGGTGCTGCTGAACCGGGCGCCGACGCTGCACCGCCTCGGCATCCAGGCCTTCGAGCCGCAGCTGGTCGAGGGCAAGGCCATCCAGATCCACCCGCTGGTCTGCACCGCGTTCAACGCGGACTTCGACGGCGACCAGATGGCCGTGCACCTGCCGCTGTCCGCGGAGGCGCAGGCCGAGGCCCGCATCCTCATGCTGTCCTCGAACAACATCCTCAAGCCGGCCGACGGCCGGCCGGTCACCATGCCCACCCAGGACATGGTGCTCGGGCTGTTCTTCCTCACCACCGACGAGATCGAGGGCGAGAAGAAGGGCGAGGGCCGCTCGTTCGCCTCGGTCGCCGAGGCGATCATGGCCTTCGACGCCGGCGAGCTGTCCCTCCAGGCGAACGTGGACATCCGCTTCCCGGTCGGCTCCGTGCCGCCGCGCGGCTGGACGCCGCCGGTGCCGGAGGCGCAACAGGACGACAGCGTCGGGGCAGGGGCCGCCGGGGCGGGCACCGACCTGGACTGGCAGCCGGGCGACCCGTTCCGCCTGCGCACCACGCTGGGCCGCGCGCTCTTCAACGAACTGCTGCCCGAGGACTACCCGTTCATCCACTACACCGTGGGCAAGAAGCAGCTCTCCGAGATCGTCAACGACCTCGCCGAGCGCTACCCGAAGGTCCTCGTCGCGCAGACCCTCGACAACCTGAAGTCCGCGGGCTTCTACTGGGCCACCCACTCCGGCGTCACCATCGCCATCTCGGACGTCGTCGTCCCGGAGGCGAAGAAGGAGATCATCGCCGGGTACGAGGCCCAGGACGAGAAGGTCCAGAAGCAGTACGAGCGCGGCCTGATCACCAAGGACGAGCGCACCCAGGAACTCATCGCGATCTGGACCAAGGCGACCAACGAGGTCGCCGAGGCCATGAACGAGAACTTCCCGAAGACCAACCCGATCTTCATGATGGTCAACTCGGGTGCGCGCGGAAACATGATGCAGATGCGCCAGATCGCGGGCATGCGCGGCCTGGTGTCCAACGCCAAGAACGAGACCATCCCGCGGCCGATCAAGTCCTCGTTCCGCGAGGGCCTGTCCGTGCTGGAGTACTTCATCTCCACGCACGGCGCCCGCAAGGGTCTCGCCGATACCGCGCTGCGCACCGCCGACTCCGGGTACCTGACCCGGCGTCTGGTGGACGTCTCGCAGGACGTGATCATCCGCGAGGAGGACTGCGGCACCGACCGCGGTCTGAAGCTGGCGATCGCGTCGACCGGCGCCGACGGCGTGCTCCGCAAGGAGGAGGACGTCGAGACCTCGGTGTACGCGCGCTGCCTCGCCGAGGACATCGTCGTCGACGGCAAGGTGCTGGCCCCCGCCGGCACCGACCTGGGCGACGTGCTCATCGACGAGCTGATCCGCCACGGCGTGGCGACGGTCAAGACCCGCTCGGTGCTCACCTGCGAGTCCGCCGTCGGCACCTGCGCCATGTGCTACGGCCGCTCGCTGGCCACCGGCAAGCTGGTGGACATCGGCGAGGCCGTGGGCATCATCGCCGCCCAGTCCATCGGCGAGCCCGGCACTCAGCTGACGATGCGCACCTTCCACACCGGCGGTGTGGCGGGTGAGGACATCACCCAGGGTCTGCCGCGTGTCGTCGAGCTGTTCGAGGCCCGTACGCCCAAGGGCGTGGCGCCGATCTCGGAGGCCGCGGGCCGGGTGCGGATCGAGGAGACGGAGAAGACCAGGAAGGTCGTCGTCACCCCCGACGACGGCTCCGACGAGGTCGCGTACGGCGTGTCCAAGCGCGCCCGGCTCACCGCCGGCGAGGGCGACCGCGTCGAGGTCGGCCAGAAGCTGACCGTGGGTACGGAGAACCCGCACGACGTGCTGCGCATCCTCGGCCAGCGGGCCGTGCAGGTCCACCTGGTCGGCGAGGTGCAGAAGGTCTACAACAGCCAGGGCGTGTCCATCCACGACAAGCACATCGAGATCATCATCCGGCAGATGCTGCGCCGGGTGACGATCATCGAGTCCGGTGACGCGGAGCTGCTGCCGGGCGAGCTGGTCGAGCGCTCGAAGTTCGAGCACGAGAACCGCCGCGTGGTGGCCGAGGGCGGCCAGCCGGCCTCCGGCCGGCCGCAGCTGATGGGCATCACGAAGGCGTCGCTGGCCACCGAGTCGTGGCTGTCGGCGGCGTCGTTCCAGGAGACGACCCGGGTGCTGACCGACGCGGCGATCAACGCCAAGTCGGACTCCCTGATCGGCCTCAAGGAGAACGTGATCATCGGCAAGCTGATCCCGGCCGGTACGGGCCTCTCCCGCTACCGCAACATCCGGGTGGAGCCCACCGAGGAGGCCAAGGCCGCGATGTACTCGACCGTCGGCTACGACGACATCGACTACTCGCCCTTCGGTACCGGCTCCGGCCAGGCGGTCCCGCTGGAGGACTACGACTACGGCCCGTACAACCAGTAACGCGGGCTGCGGCACCGTACGGACCGCAGGGCGGCTCTCCCCCGGGGGAGCCGCCCTGCGGCGTTCCCAGGGGCGGCCGGGGCCCGCCGTGCGGGGTCCCACGGGCCGGGCGTGCCGTCCCGGGTGCCCGGGGGACGTCCGGGGGGTGCGGCGTACCGCACGGGTCTACGATGAAACCGCGTGTGAACCGGACACGGTGGTGCAAGGGGGCGCGCGACCGCGGCGCGAACTTCGCGACGTCGCGCTGGAACTCCCTCGGCGCCCCGTGCGTCGAGCACAATAGAAAGCACGCGGTACGTGGAGACCGCGGGTGGGGAGGTTCCTGAGTGTCCATGCAGCCGTGGGACCAAAGCCGGCCTCCGTCCATGCGTGCCTCGCATGCCGACCGGGAGCGGACCGTCGACGTGATCAAGGCCGGGTTCGCCGAGGGCAGGCTCACCCAGCCGGAGTACGAGCAGCGCATGTCGCAGGCGTACGACGCGCAGACGTACGGCGAGCTGCACATGCTCATCTCGGACCTGCCGCAGGGCCCCGTCGGCATCCCGACGATGCCGGCCGTCGTGCCGCGTACGTTCCAGCCCGTGCCCGTCCTGCCGCCGCCGCGGTCCACGAACAGCTCTGCGGTCGGCGCGATGGTGTGCGGGGCGCTGGTGCCGGTGGTGGGCGTGACGTTCATCCCGGCGATCATCCTGGGGCACAAGGCGCGCGCCGAGATCCGCAGAACCGGCGAGCAGGGCGACGGGCTGGCGCTCGCGGGCCTGGTCATCGGCTATCTGGCGCTCAGCTTCGTGGCCTTCATCGCGCTGATCGTGGCCGCCGTGGCCAGCAGCGGGGCATAAGGTTACCCGGGGGCGGTGTCCCTTATGTCTTTTTGTTTTGACCGGAGCGGGTTGCTGTAGGTACGCTCTGACCTTGTGCCTGGGGTGTCCCCGGGTCTTCGCGTGCGCGGGGGCGCTCCCGCGAAGGCGCCGAGGCTGTGACACCGAAGGGCTCCGCTTTCCCGTGTTTTCGGCGGGGACGTACGGGCCCTGCGACACACCCGACCGCGTGGGTCGGGGACCGACCGGTCTTCACGGACAGAACCCCAGGTTAGAAGTATCGAGATCGGCACACAGAAACCGGAGAAACGGTGCCTACGATCCAGCAGCTGGTCCGCAAGGGCCGGCAGGACAAGGTCGAGAAGAACAAGACGCCCGCGCTTGAGGGTTCGCCCCAGCGCCGCGGCGTGTGCACGCGTGTGTTCACCACCACCCCGAAGAAGCCGAACTCGGCCCTGCGTAAGGTCGCGCGTGTGCGTCTGACCAGTGGGATCGAGGTCACCGCTTACATCCCGGGTGAGGGGCACAACCTGCAGGAGCACTCGATCGTGCTCGTGCGCGGTGGCCGTGTGAAGGACCTGCCGGGCGTTCGCTACAAGATCATCCGCGGTTCGCTCGACACCCAGGGTGTCAAGAACCGCAAGCAGGCCCGCAGCCGCTACGGCGCCAAGAAGGAGAAGTAAGCATGCCTCGTAAGGGCCCCGCCCCGAAGCGCCCGGTCATCATCGACCCGGTCTACAGCTCTCCTCTGGTGACCTCGCTGATCAACAAGGTGCTGCTGCACGGCAAGCGCTCCACCGCCGAGCGCATCGTCTACGGCGCCATGGAAGGGCTGCGCGAGAAGACCGGCAACGACCCGGTGATCACCCTGAAGCGCGCCCTGGAGAACGTCAAGCCGGCCATCGAGGTCAAGTCCCGCCGCGTCGGCGGTGCGACCTACCAGGTCCCGGTCGAGGTCAAGCCCGGCCGTTCGTCCACGCTCGCGCTGCGCTGGATCGTGGGTTACTCCCGCGCCCGCCGCGAGAAGACGATGACCGAGCGGCTGATGAACGAGCTGCTGGACGCCAGCAACGGCCTCGGCGCCTCCGTCAAGCGCCGCGAGGACACCCACAAGATGGCCGAGGCCAACAAGGCCTTCGCGCACTACCGCTGGTAGTCGAGAACCCCGTATTACGAGAGAGAAGACTGAGCCAAAATGGCCACCACTTCGCTTGACCTGGCCAAGGTCCGCAACATCGGGATCATGGCCCACATCGACGCGGGCAAGACGACCACCACCGAGCGGATCCTGTACTACACCGGTGTCTCGTACAAGATCGGTGAGGTCCACGACGGCGCCGCCACGATGGACTGGATGGCGCAGGAGCAGGAGCGCGGCATCACGATCACGTCTGCCGCGACGACCTGCCACTGGCCGCTCGACGAGGTCGACCACACCATCAACATCATCGACACCCCGGGCCACGTCGACTTCACCATCGAGGTGGAGCGCTCGCTGCGCGTGCTCGACGGTGCCGTGACGGTGTTCGACGGCGTGGCCGGTGTCGAGCCGCAGTCCGAGACCGTCTGGCGCCAGGCCGACCGCTACGGCGTCCCGCGCATCTGCTTCGTCAACAAGCTGGACCGCACGGGCGCCGAGTTCCACCGCTGCGTCGACATGATCTCCGACCGGCTGGGCGCGACCCCGCTGGTCATGCAGATCCCGATCGGCACGGAGGCGGACTTCAAGGGCGTCGTCGACCTGGTCCGGATGAAGGCGTTCGTCTGGTCGCCCGAGGCGAAGCTCGGCGAGGCGTACGACGTCGTCGACATCCCGGACACGCACCTCGAAGCGGCCGACGAGTGGCGCGGCACGCTGCTCGAAGCCGTCGCCGAGAACGACGAGGAGATGATGGAGCTGTACCTGGAGGGCGAGGAGCCCACCGAGGAGCAGCTCTACGCGGCCGTGCGCCGCATCACCATCGGTTCCGGCAAGGGCGAGGGCACCACCGTCACCCCGGTGTTCTGCGGCACCGCGTTCAAGAACAAGGGCGTACAGCCCCTGCTGGACGCGATCGTGCGGTACCTGCCGTCGCCGCTGGACGTCGAGGGCGTCGAGGGCCACGCCGTCGACAACCCCGACGAGGTCATCGTCCGCCGGCCTTCGGAGGAGGAGCCGCTCTCGGCGCTCGCCTTCAAGATCGCCAGTGACCCGCACCTGGGCAAGCTGACCTTCATCCGGGTCTACTCGGGCCGGCTGAACTCCGGCTCGCAGGTCCAGAACTCGGTCAAGGGCCGCAAGGAGCGCATCGGCAAGATCTACCGGATGCACGCCAACAAGCGTGAGGAGATCGAGTCGGTGGGTGCCGGCGACATCGTCGCCGTCATGGGTCTGAAGCAGACCACCACCGGCGAGACCCTCTCCGACCCGGCGAACCCGGTGATCCTGGAGTCGATGGACTTCCCGGCCCCGGTGATCGAGGTCGCCATCGAGCCGAAGTCGAAGGGCGACCAGGAGAAGCTGGGCGTCGCGATCCAGCGCCTCGCCGAGGAGGACCCGTCCTTCCGGGTCAAGACGGACGAGGAGACCGGCCAGACCATCATCTCGGGCATGGGCGAACTGCACCTGGACGTGCTGGTCGACCGCATGAAGCGCGAGTTCAAGGTCGAGGCGAACGTCGGTAAGCCGCAGGTGGCGTACCGCGAGACGGTTCGCCGGCAGGTGGCGAAGCACGAGTACACGCACAAGAAGCAGACCGGCGGCTCCGGCCAGTTCGCGCGCGTGATCATCGCGCTCGAACCGCTGGAGGGCGACGGCTACGAGTTCGTCAACGAGGTCACCGGCGGCCGTATCCCCAAGGAGTACATCCCCTCGGTGGACGCGGGCAGCCAGGAGGCCATGGAGTTCGGCATCCTCGCCGGATACCCGCTGACGGGCGTGCGTGTGCGCCTGCTGGACGGTGCCTACCACGAGGTGGACTCGTCCGAGATGGCCTTCAAGATCGCCGGCTCGATGGCCTTCAAGGAGGCCGCCCGCAAGGCCGCTCCGGTCCTGCTGGAGCCGATGATGAAGGTCGAGGTCACGACGCCCGAGGACTACATGGGCGACGTGATCGGCGACATCAACTCGCGCCGTGGGCAGATCCAGTCCATGGAGGACCGGGGCGGTGCCAAGCTGGTCACCGGCCTGGTGCCGCTGTCGGAGATGTTCGGCTACGTCGGCGACCTGCGCAGCAAGACGTCCGGCCGGGCGAGCTACTCCATGCAGTTCGACTCCTACGCCGAGGTTCCCAAGAACGTCGCCGAGGAGATCATCGCGAAGGCCAAGGGCGAGTGAAGCCGTAGGCTGTAGCAAACGGCATACGGGGCATACCATCGCAGATCCTCCGGGAGCTGCGGCGGGTGCCCTCGCCGCCGACCACAGTCGAACAGGTCAAGGGCATCCCCCTAGGGGTCCTGACCGGTTCGGAACGACCACCTGAACCCCTCCGTAGAAGGCGGGGGGCGTACAGCACCAGTCCACAGGAGGACCCCAGTGGCGAAGGCGAAGTTCGAGCGGACTAAGCCGCACGTCAACATCGGCACCATCGGTCACATCGACCACGGCAAGACCACTCTTACCGCGGCGATCACCAAGGTGCTGCACGACGCGTACCCGGACCTGAACGAGGCTTCGGCCTTCGACATGATCGACAAGGCTCCGGAAGAGAAGCAGCGCGGTATCACGATCTCCATCGCGCACGTCGAGTACCAGACCGAGTCGCGGCACTACGCGCACGTCGACTGCCCCGGTCACGCGGACTACATCAAGAACATGATCACCGGTGCCGCCCAGATGGACGGCGCGATCCTCGTGGTCGCCGCCACCGACGGTCCGATGCCGCAGACCAAGGAGCACGTGCTGCTCGCCCGCCAGGTCGGCGTGCCGTACATCGTCGTCGCGCTGAACAAGGCCGACATGGTGGACGACGAGGAGATCATGGAGCTCGTCGAGCTCGAGGTCCGTGAGCTGCTCTCCGAGTACGAGTTCCCGGGCGACGACGTCCCGGTCGTCAAGGTCTCCGCGCTGAAGGCGCTGGAGGGCGACGCCGAGTGGGGCAAGACCGTCCTCGACCTGATGAAGGCCGTCGACGAGTCCATCCCGGAGCCGCAGCGGGAGGTCGACAAGCCGTTCCTGATGCCGATCGAGGACGTGTTCACGATCACCGGTCGCGGCACCGTCGTCACCGGCCGTATCGAGCGCGGCATCCTCAAGGTGAACGAGGAAGTCGAGATCATCGGCATCAAGGAAGAGAAGACCAAGACCACGGTCACGGGCATCGAGATGTTCCGCAAGCTGCTGGACGAGGGCCAGGCCGGTGAGAACGTCGGTCTCCTCCTCCGCGGCATCAAGCGCGAGGACGTCGAGCGCGGCCAGGTCATCATCAAGCCGGGCACCGTCACCCCGCACACCGAGTTCGAGGCGACGGCGTACATCCTGTCGAAGGACGAGGGCGGTCGGCACACCCCGTTCTTCAACAACTACCGCCCGCAGTTCTACTTCCGCACCACCGACGTGACCGGCGTCGTGCACCTCCCCGAGGGCACGGAGATGGTCATGCCGGGCGACAACACCGACATGAAGGTGGAGCTGATCCAGCCCATCGCCATGGAGGAGGGCCTGAAGTTCGCCATCCGCGAGGGTGGCCGGACGGTGGGCGCCGGCCAGGTCACCAAGATCATCAAGTGACCTGACGGTAAGCGTTCCCGGGGCCCCGGCCCGCCGATTCGTTCGGCGGGCCGGGGCCTTCGGCGTGGGCGGCCGGTACGCGTGTGCCGGCCGCCGGGCGCGTCCCGGGGGGCGTACGTCAGTTCGTGAAGCGGCGCACGGTCTCCGGGTGGATGACGAGACGCACCTGCTCTGCGGCCAGCATCCCGGCGAGGTCGTCGGCGCGGGCCGGGTCGTCGAGGTCCCAGTAGCGCGCGGCCAGGCGGGCGCACAAGTCGTGGGCCCCGTCGGGCTCCACCGTGGTGCGGCCGGCCACCGACACCCAGCGCTCGCGCTCACCCACCGGCGCGGCGACGACGAGGGAGGCGCGGGGGTCGCGGCGCAGCCGCCGTACCTTGAGCGTGTCCGGCTCCGTGAACAACTGGACCGTGCCCGCGTCGGTGGCCTCGAACCACACCGGCCGGGGCTCCGGCGGCAGCGGCCCCGCGGCCACGGACAGGAACCCGTGCAGGGGGCGGCGGAGGAAGTCGAGGTCCTCGGTGGTCAGCGCACTGGCGTCGGTGCTCATCGCGGCCCTTCCGGTCGGCGAGGGGGAATGCGGGTATCCCACCATGATCCCCCCACGCGGTCCCGCACCACCTTGCGCTCGATACGCCTGGTCCCGCCTGCGCGGCCGGGGAGCCGCCGGGTGTCGGCGGCGCCGGTCGAGCCGAGAAGTACGCGGACCGCGGGGTGCAACCGGAACCGGGTGTGTTCGTGTATTGCCGGTTCAGGCAACCGTTCTCCTTCGCAATACAGAATGGAATTTCAATCGCCTGGTAGGGGCCGTTAGCGGAACGTTCCTGTGTATCCGCGTTATCCACAGGTCCAAAAGTGGGGTGGTGTACGCCGCTGCTGCTCCGATAGCGTCGGCTGCCTGACGTATCGTCACCATTACCGGGAGTTGATCGTGTCCCCCCGCGCCCATTCCGCTGCCGTGATGGCGGCTGCCGCTGCCGCCCTGAGCCTGCTGCTGACCGCCTGCGGCGGCGACGACGACGGCGACCCGTCGTCGGACGACAAGATCCAGGGCGCCGGCAAGACGGATGAGTCGCCATCGCCGAGCGCCTCGGAGGAAGAGGCGCCGGGCAGACCGGAGATCAAGCTGCCGGAGGACCTCACAGTTACGTTCAGCCCTGAGGAGACGGGGGACCCCGAGAAGGACGCGGTTCTACGTGACAACGCCGAGCGTATGAAGGCGGTCCAGTCCGCCATCGCTGGCCTGGACCCGGAGTATGAAGCCCTCAACTACTACAACGCCGACGACGCGCTCGGTGCATCGGCCGAGTGGGTCGAGCAGTTCAAGGATGAGAACCTCACCGTGACCGGTGTCGTCCGCTATGTCGACCGGCAGGTGACGTTGGCGGACGACGGTACCGCGTCGCTCATCTTCTGCGCCGACGAGAGCAAGGGCTACACGAAGAACCTGGAGACGGGGAAGGTGAACGTCACTCCGGTCACGAAGGACAGCTACGTGGTCTACAACACCGAATTGCAGAGGAACGACAAGGGTGTCTGGCGGACCACCAGCGTCATCTCCGAAAGGGGAGCAGACCAGTGTCAGCCGTGAAATCCCTCCTGAGGGTGACGCTGACGAGCTTGTGGCTGCTGCTCCTCGCCGCACCGACTGCCCGAGCCGACATCACCCCGGGCGACGGCGGATCCGAGGGCGACCCCGCGCCGCCCCCGCCCGCCGAGGGCGGTGCTGATGGGCAGAATCTGCACGCGGCGGCCGGCGGGATCGTGGTCGACGACTCGGCGAACCGGGCCGGGGCCGGTGGTGGCTCGGGTGGGGCGTTGGACCCGGTGGGGGACTGGTCGCCGCCGCCGTGCTGGTACGTGCCGATGTACACGCCGCAGCAGTTGAAGAAGGAACGGGAGCACACGTGGTCGTTGGGCTCTACCGGGCATGAGTTCGACAGCATGCAGCGGGACAAATACGTGAACGGCGGCGACAAGCCGGGAACGTACAAGAACTTCAACATGGCCAAGTCCGGCGAGGGCTACTGGTGGGACGGCTACGTGCCGGACGGCGGCGAAGGCGTCCCCGGCGCGCTGGAGTGCGATGACGGACCCTTCTGGGTGGACACGGGCGATCCGCCGCCGGCCGAGTACGAGAACGCCGTCACGCCGGAGATCCTCGCCGGCATCGCGTACGACCGCATCCGGGTGCCCGATACGGAGATCAACCTCAAGCCCGACGCGCAGAACGCGCAGAAGGTGAACCTCCCCACCTGGGCCTGGCTGGACAACGCCACCTTCGAACCCGTCTCGGTCACCGCCGAGGTGCCGGTGCTGCGCTTATGGGCCAGAACCACCGCCACCCCGGTGTCGCTCACCCTCGACCCCGGCACCGACGACGCCGAGCTGCACCCCTCCACGGGCACCTGCCCCCTCAACGACGACGGCTCCATCGGTACCCCCTACACCCCGGACTCGTCGGAGGAGACCCCGCCCTGCGGGCTGACCTACCTGCGCGCCACTCCGGACGACGCGACCTACCCGTTCCGCGCGACGATCACGTGGGAGATCAGCTGGGAGGGCTCCGGCGGCACCGGCGGTGACCTGCCCGACGGCACCTTCGGCACGACCACCGAACTCGAAGTCGACGAGATCCAGTCCGTCGTCCGCTGATGCGTGCAAGGAGCGACACGTGAGCGATCTGTACGTGGACATGGAGACCCTCGACCGGGTCCGGCGCAACATCGAACGCATTTCGGAGCTGATGAAGCGGCCGGGCCGGGAGATGAAAGACGTCGATGGCTGGTCGATGGGCGTGGAGGTACTGGCCCGTCGCATGGACGACTTCGGAGATGAGTGGTCCTACGGGATCGGGCAGATCGAGAAGTTCTCCGACGCCGCCGCCGAGGCGCTGCTGAAGATCAAGCAGGAGTTCCAGCGCGTCGACGCCGAACTTGCGGACGCCCTTCCGGCGCGGGGCGGAGGGAGGGGATGAGCGCGTTACGCCCCGCAGACTTCGCCTCCCTCGGCTTCATGCCCTGCCCGGGCGATGTGGAGGGGGCGGAGGACGTTGCCGGGGTGGTGCGGCGGACGGCGCGGGCGCTGTCGGAGATCTGCCACGTGTTGCACGGGACGGGGCCGGGCGACTGGAAGGGTAAGGCGGCGGAGGCGTTCCGGGAGAAGTTCGAGGACGACTTCCGGCCCAAGATGGACCAGGCCCGTGACTCGTTCGGCATGGCCGCCACTGCTTTGGAGGGCTGGGCCCAGTACATGCGCACCCAGCAGGCGACAGCGCGCCGGCTGGAGCGGGAGGCCGAGGAAGCCGAGCGCGAACTGAGCAAGGCGGTGGGCAGGCTCGACGCGGCCACCGGGGACGACGACAAGCCTCCGGCCGAGAGTTCCCCGGAGCGGTACCGGCAAGCGAGTGCGCCGAGGAGCGGCGGAGTCCGCGAGGAGGAGCAGTGCCGCCAGGCGCAGGACGCGGTCGACACCGCTTCGGTGCGGCTCGAAGATGTGCGCCGCCGCGCCCGCGCGCTTGCCGAGGACTACCGGGCGGAGGGCCACGGAGTCGCCCGGCGCCTCCACGGCGCGATGGAGATCGCCCCGGACGAGCCCGGGCTGTTCGACAAGATCGGCGACGCGATCAGCGATCTGTCCGGCTCGTTCGGCGAGTACCTGGAGACGGTGACCGAGGGCATCGCCAACCTGCCCGACGATGTCGCCCAGTGGGTCGAGGACCACGCGGCCAACATCGCAGCCGTCGGAGACCTCTTCGCTGCTCTCAGCGCCCTGACTGGAGTCATATCAGTCGGCCTCTACACCGTTTCCATTTTTGTCCCAGGCCCCCATATCAAAGCTGCTGCTTTCCTCACCGGCGAGGTATCAGCTGGGATGGCGACCGCGGCTCTTGTCACACACGGGACAGCTCGGATCCTTGGTGCTGACGTGTCGAATCGTACGTTGGCGCAGGATGCTATCGGAGCCGTGCCAACTGGCAAGCACATGAAATTTATTGGCAACACTGGCATGGCTATCGCCGGAAGCCGTCACGCCACGGGGGGTTCGAATGTCGCGCTGGTTGATTCGGTAGTTGGTCTTTTTAGGAACCCCGACAGTCTGAAGAACTTCGTGCCCAAGGATAATCGGCAACGCGCTCAGTTCCTAAGTCCGGCTGCTGGCGGGCCGATGCTCGTGGCAATTGAGAACGCCTGGAATTCGGCGCGAGTGACGGGAGGCTATCGAGAACATGGATGAGCATTCGATTATCCGGAGCTTTGACGGCCGTGAAACATCAGACGTCTCCTTCAGTGGATTCAATTTTGGCAATGTGTGGCAAATTATTGAAATAGCCTATGAATTCGGGTATCAACTTACTGGCGTGTCCCACAGGCGTACCAGTATTCGATTCTCGTTCCGGCGAGATGATAGTGGCATCGCGCGCGCCAGAGCAAGCTGGGCGCATGGGTATTATCGTGTGCACGGGACTTGGGCCAGGCCCGTGCCTAGTGTGCGGCTTACACCTTCCTTGGGTGCGCGTATCGATCACCGGCAAGCTGCGCACGCGCGGTATGATTTGGCCTTCGCGCGAGACAGGGGGTGGGTGCTGCAAATTGCAGGTGTCCTAGCTGCACTGCTCGCCGTCGCATGTTGGCGTTTCCGAGAGGAAGTCGCAATTCTGCTGCCCCTGCTGGGTGTGGGGGGAGTACTGGTAGTCGGGGTCGCACTCACCCCCTTCGTAACACTTAAGCGTCACCAGCGCCTGGAGCGCACCGTCGAGATGTATGAACTTCAGCAGGCGGTTGAACGTGGCTTCATGCCTCCCCCGCCAAGCCCTGATGTTGGCGAGTGCAAGGAGTGATTTGCGATGGCGCTCGTGACGTTTGAGATCCCTGCGGGTTACAACCCAATTCCTGTGGGGCTGAGTCTGGTCCAGGCTCGTGAGCTTATTGCAACTCCCGCTTCTGCGGCGGGGCTTGCAGGTGACAAGGCGGACATCCTGGCGGTCCAGATCCAGCAGTGGTCTGCCGCACTGCAAGCGATCGGGGCCATGTATGCGGGGGCGTACTGGCAGTGGGAGGAAGACCAGCCGAGGTTCGGTGTCCTGCTCGTGGCTGCTCAGCCCTTCGCCTACGGTGACGCCCACCTCGCCTCGCGGGGGCTTGTGAACGCATTGCGTGATCCCGAGGGCGATGCGGTGGCGGCCAGGCCGTTCGACTTGCCCTGCGGGCCCGCGTCTGTCTTCGTGCGGCAGGTCGGCCTGCCCATGCATGGGGACTCGGCGGTCGAGGGCGGCGATTCCGTGGTGCCGGTGGGGGAGTTCCAGGCGCTTGTTCCGGTGCCTCGTGAGCTGTCGGCCGGCCGCGAGGAGATGGTCGTCGTCGCTTTCCAGACGCCGGATCTGGACCACTGGGACGCGTATGCGCAGCACCTCGTGTCCCTGCTGAAGAGCATCGAGTTCGCCGAGGAGCCCGGGGGCGGCTGAGGGGGAATCGGTGGGTGCGGTGCCGGAGTGGGAGAGGTGGGTTTCATGATGCTGAGCTCTCTGCTTCTTTCGAGAGGCGACTCACGCTGACGCTCACGTGCTAGACCATGGGAGGGATTTTTGGACATGGAAGCCGCAGAGATCATCGCTTACTTCGACGGTCGCCCAGCCTTCACCTTATACATCTCCAACCGTGATTCCTTTGAGATCCCGCTAATGATCGACTTGGCCTACGAGTTCGGATACGTGTTCCGCTTCGCCTACCCCGGGCGGTGGACGCAGCGGCTCATTTTCGAACGGGACGACGGGGAGCAGGCGCGGGCCAGGGCGTGGTGGTCGGTGTACCACTACCGCCGGTACGGGACCTGGGGACGCCCGCAGCCTCGGGTGCCGCTGCCTGCTCACATGGGTCCCCGCATCGATCCGTTCGAAGCCGCCAAGGCGCGTCACGCCCTCGGTATGCATCTGAACATGTCGTGGCGAGGGGGGATCATTGCCCAGATCGGGGCATTGCTCGTCGTTGCTGTTTGGCGTCTTCACGACGAGCCGGCGATTCTCATCTCGGTGGTGTCGGTAGGAGTTGCGTTGGCGACTCTTTTTGCTCTCCGGGTTCGGTTTCCGAGTAAGCGCGTGAGGCGCCATCAGCGGACGGTGGCGACGTTCGAGTTGCAGCAGGCGGTTGAGCGGGGGTTCATCCCGCCCCCGCCGTCCGGAAGTCCGGGCGGTTGAGGGCCATCCCTGGGCGAAGAAGTCTCCAAAGGACGGGCGGCCTGACGACCGGGGGAGAGGTGCGATGGGTATGACCGCCTTCGATGACCTCTCGCCGTACTCATATCTTCCCGACAGCATCCCGCCGGGCGGCGCCATGCTCAATGTGGGCTGGCTGGATGTGGGTCGGGACTACCCGGTGGGAAGTACGCCCGAGGGGTTTCTTGAGAAGCTCGGGATTCTCTGTGCCGACCACCCTCAGGCGCGAACACGCGGACGGCACTCGTGCCGGTTGCCGCACCCGAGCGCTCCGCCTCCATATCCGATCACCATCGAGGCAGGTGGCCGCTCCGTAACGCTCGGGGGAGCCGAGGTCCGCGTGGTGGACTGCGGTGGCACCTGGCTGGCCGCGCCAGACCTGATCCACCACTACGTCGCAGCACACCGCTATCGTCCGCCGGACGCGTTCATCGAAGGGGTGATAGGGGCCGAGCGGGCTCGTCGGCTGTAGGCGGATGCCCGAGCCCTGCGCCCCAGCGGGTGGGTGCGCACGGCGTACGCGACGGCAGCGCCGATCGCAGTCCGGGGCGGTTCGCTACGTTTGGCCCCCATCCCGTCGAGGCCGAGGGCCGCCGCCGGGCGGTGGAGTACGCGCGTTCCATCAGGGTCCCCGCGCCGCAGCTGGACTGGCGGGACTGACCCCGGCGGGCGCCTGGCCGCCGTGTACGGCGGGAAAAGGGTTTGAGCGGGTGGTGGCGCGCCGCTACGGTCGTGGTGGACCGTGGAATCGGCTGCTGGAGGTGAGACCCGTGAACGCAATAACCCGTGGGTGCTCCCTCAACCCGTCACGGTCCGGCGGCTGACCTTCGGTGTCGCCCGGAGCGCCCGAGATCGAGGCACTCCTGGGAGGGAGACTCCGATGGATACGAAGCCTTTCCTGGCCGGCCCGAGCGAGAACGCGGTGACGATTGCCCGCGTCGCGGACCGGCAATGGCATGCACTGGACGACGACGTGGTCGTGGGCACCGGCTATGCGGAGCACCGCGCCGACGGTCGCCTGTTCGTGGGCATCGACGCCTGGCACGCCGACACCTTCGACCGGCTCGCCGAGGCGATGCTGCCGGAGCTGCCGGCGCCGCTCTACGCCGTGGTCGACGAGGCCGACGCCGGGCTCGCGGATGCCTGGCGGCGCGCCGGGTTCGCGGTCCGGCGGAGGGAGTGGGAGTACGTCGTCGCGACCGACCCGGGCGTCAATGGGCTCGGGGAGGGCCGGCCGCCCGCGGGCGTGACGATCGTGCCCGCCGGCGAGGTGGACGAGGACCTGCTGCGGGCGGCGCACCGTGCGATCCGTAGCGAGGTGGAAGCCGCCGCGGGGTGGTGGCAGTCGATGCCCGCCGAGGTGATCCTCCGCCCCGGGGGCGACACCGTCGTCGATCCGTCGACGTACGCGGTGGCCGCGGCGCCGGAGGGCTACCTGGGGCTCATCCGGGTGGTGACGGCGAAACGGCCGCGCGTGGGGCTCGTCGCGGTACGGGGCGGCGCGCGGCGCCGCGGCATCGCGCGGGCGTTGCTGGCGCACGCGCTGGGGGTACTGCACCGGGACGGGGCGGACGCTGCCTGGACCGAGGTCCAGGAGTCCAACCAGCCGGCCACCGCCCTCTTCGAGGGCGTCGGTGCGCGGCCGGTGAGCAGCAACCTGGAGCTGGTTCGATGACGAAGGACAAGAACGTCATCGAGGCCGAGGGCCGGGTCGTCGAGTGCCTGCGCAGCGCCATGTTCACCGTGGAACTGGAGAACGGCCACCGGGTGCTCGCGCACATCAGCGGGAAGATGCGCAAGCACTACATCAGGATCAACCTGGAGGACCGGGTGCTGGTGGAGCTGCCGCCGTACGACCTGGCCCGCGGCCGGATCGTCTTCCGGTACCGGAACTAGCGGCGGCCGGGGCCCGGTCACGGCGCGTCCGTGCGCGTGGCCGGGCCCCGGTTACGGTGGGCGGGTGGAGCTGGCCGGGGAGTTGCGTCGTCCGCGGACCGTCGAGGAGGCGGTGGCGGAGCAGCGGCGACTGTGGGGTCTCGTCCGGGTCGAGGGGGCGTACGGCGGGTCGGGGTGGCGGACGGCGGCCGGGGTCGACGTGGCGTACGACGACGAGGCGGGGGTGTGCGCCGCGGCGGTTGCCGTGCTGGAGGTGGAGAGTCTCGACGTCGTCGCGTCGGCGACCGCCGTGTCGCGGATCGCGTTCCCGTACGTCTCCGGCCTGCTGGCCTTCCGGGAGGTTCCCGCGGTCGCGGCGGCGCTGCGCCGGCTGGACGGTCCGCCGGACGTGTTCGTGTGCGACGGATACGGGATCGCGCATCCCCGGCGCGTCGGGCTGGCGAGTCACCTGGGGGTGCTGACGGGGGTCCCGTCGTTCGGGGTGGCGAAGAACCCGCTGTACTTCCGGTGTGAGGCGCCGGGGGCGGAGCGGGGTGCTTCGACCCCGCTTCTGGACGGTACGGAGCCGGTGGGGCGCGCGCTTCGTACGCAGCCGGGGGTGAAGCCGGTGTACGTGTCCGCCGGCCACCTGGTCGGGGCGGACGACGCGTGTGCGGTCACGCTCAGGCTGGCGAGGCGGTACCGCCTCCCCGAGACCACGCGGGTGGCGGACAGGCTGTGTCGCGGGGCGCTGCGTGGAGCCGGCCCGTCGTAGCCGGTGGCCGGTGACCCGTGGCTGGGTGATGGCCTGAGGGCGGGGGCCTCGGTGCGCCCCGTACGGGCCCGGACGCCGCCGTAGCGGCGCCTGTTCGACGCGGAGGCCCCGCACTGGGCCTCCGGCCGCCCGGTGGGGCGGGCCGGGCCGGAGGGGATGCCGGACGGTGGGGCGGCGGCGTGGGGTCAGCTGCGGTCGTACAGGTGGAACTGCTCCCAGCCACCGTTGACGGTCTCGGAGCGGGCGCGCAGCACGTACTGCAGGGAGCCGGTGTAGTTGTTCTCCATCGCGACGAACCGGCCGTTCAGCTCCGACTGGAAGGCCCAGCGGTCGAGGTCCTCATTGTACCAGAGCGAGAAGCGCTCCCAGGCGCCGGCGGTGGTGGAGCGGGCGCGCAGCACGTTCGCCGACTTGCCCGTGAAGTTGCGCTCCACCGCCACGAACCGGTTGTTGGCCTTGGACTTCAGGGCATAGGTCTCGGTGCCCTCGTCCCAGATCAGGTCGAAGGTCTCCCAGCCGCCGGGGCGGGCGGAGCGGGCGCGCAGCACGCCGGTGTGCGGAGCGGAGTAGTTGACCTCGGCGGTCGCGAAGCGGTCGTTGCGGACCGACTGGATCGCGACGGGCTCCGCCGCGTCCGCCGCAGCCACGCGTGCCCGCGCCCCGTCGAGCGCACCGGCCGCCTCCGCGCCCTGCACTTCCTGCCACCCGCCGGGCACCGCCGCCGGCGACGAGCCGGGCTGCGCCGCGGCCGTCTCCAGCGCGGAAAGCCCGAGCGCGCTGCACAGGCTGACCAGTACTACAAGCGTGCGTCTCACGTTGTCCTGTCCTTCACGTCGGTGGATGCCGCGCGGCCCGCCGGGAGACCGGGTGCGCCGGCAGTTGTCGCGGAACGGCGGCGGCCGCCCGCCACACAGCAGCGGCGGACACCAGGACACGGAGATCCCACCCTCTGAATTCCTGCGGGCACCGCAGTCGTGCCCGACAGCCCCACCCTTCCCCTGAGGTGCACTTTTGCATCCCTGTACGAACTTCGGATGGGAACTGGCCATCGCAGGCGCAACGTTCCCGTTTCGTTCACCGAGTATTAGCGAGAGGAACGCCTTTCCTTCCGGAACCGGGAGCGGCCGGAGGGTGTCCCGCGCCGTACCACCTGTGGCCCGAGCAGTTCCCGGCCCTGTCGGCGTCCCTGCTGCGCGGTGCGGCGGACGGCCGCCACGTACGTGATGCTCGGCAACCTCCACGCCTACGGCCCGGTGGCCGGCCCCTCACCCCGGACCACTCGCTCGGGGGCACAGCACCTCGCGCATCATGTCGGCCCTGTCCTCGCCGCGCTTCACCCAGCGGTCGGCCATCGTCTCGATCTGCTCCGGCACGACGGCGGTTCCGCGCTCCATCGTCAGTGACTCGGTCCGGTCGAACGTCGCGGCCAGAGCCCCCTTGACGAGCACGTGCTTCTTGGCGCTCTCCGACGAGTCCCCTTTGGCGTCCTCTGCACCTCGGCTGCCGCAGCCACCTCGCGGCGCCGCGCCATGACGCGGGAGCGGGTGGTGCGCCGTGGCCGCTCGACCCGCGCCGCATGTGATTGCCCTTCGCGGGGCACGCCGCGCATCCTGCGGGGATGCGCTTCTCCGTCAACATCCCCAACTTCGGCGACTTCGCCGACCCCCGCCGCGTGGCGACGCTCGCGGCCGCCGCCGAGGACGCCGGCTGGGACGGGCTCTTCGTCTGGGACCACGTTCTGCACCGGCGGCACCAGGGGCGGCCCTTCGGGGACCCCTGGATGCTGCTGACCGCCGCCGCGCTGGCGACCTCCCGGATCCGGCTCGGCCCTCTGCTGACGCCCGTCCCCCGCTACCGTCCGCAGCAGCTTGCCCGGCAGGTCGCCACCCTGGACCGGCTCACCGGTGGGCGGGTGATCTTCGGCGCGGGGCTGGGCGGCCCCGTCGAGGACGAGTACCGCAGCTTCGGGGACAACGCCGAGCTGCCCGTTCTGGGTGAGCGGCTGGACGAGGGGTTGGAACTGCTGGGGCGCTTCTGGTCCGGTGAGCCGGTCGACCACCGCGGGCGGCACTTCGAGGTACGCGACACCGCCCTGCTGCCCGCCACCGTGCAGCAGCCCCGGCCGCCGGTGTGGATCGGCGGGTTCTGGCCGCGGCGGCCGCCGATGCGGCGGGCGGCGCGGTGGGACGGGGCGGTGCCGTTGTTCGAGTCGGCGCGGCACGGATACGTGCCGGAGCTGGCCGAGGTACGGGACCTCGTCGCGTACGTGCGCGAACACCGCGCGGCGGCCGGGGCCGAGGGGCCCTTCGAGTTCGTACTCGGTGGCGCCACGCCCCCGGACGCGGCCGGGGCGCGGGACGTGATCGGCCCGCTGCACGACGTGGGGGCCACGTGGTGGGACGAACGGCAGATCCAGACCGGCCCGGACCTGGACCGCCTGGCGCCGGTGCTGCGCCGGGTGGAGGCGGGGCCGCCGGTGATCTAGCGGGTGCGGGCGGGGCCGGCGTGGCGGGCGGGGCCGGCGTGGCGGGCGGCGGGTTATGCTCGCCGACCTGTTGTTGTGGAGGGGGCCAGAGCATGCGCAGCGCCGTAGTGACCGCCGGGAACGACCGTATTCGCTGGGTCGAGCTTCCGGGCGGCGAGCCCGCCCGCGTGTACGTCCACGGCCTGGGCGCCACGTCGCCCGTGTACTTCACGGAGGTGGCCGTCGAACCCCGGCTCGCCGGTCACCGCTCGGTGCTGGTCGACCTGCTCGGCCATGGTCACAGCGACCGTCCTGCCGACTTCGACTACACGCTGGAGTCCCACGCCGACGCCCTCGCCGCCGCACTGGAGGCGGCCGGCGTGAGCGGCGCCGAAGTGATCGCGCACAGCATGGGTGGATCGGTCGCGATCGTGCTGGCCGCCCGCCACCCGCAGTCGGTCTCCCGCCTGGTCCTCATCGACGCCAACCTCGACCCCGTCCAGCCCGACCGGGCCGCCAACGGCAGCAGGCTCATCGCCGCCTTCGGCGAGCGGGAGTTCCTGGAGGGCGGCTGGGAGACCGTCCGCGACCGGGCGGGGGAGCACTGGTGGTCCACGATGCGCCTGGCGGACCGCACGGCCTTGTACCGCAGCGCCGCGAACCTTGCCCGGGGCACGACGCCGACGATGCGTGAGCTGCTGCTCGGCCTGGAGATCCCCCGCGCTTACCTGCTGCCGGAAGCGGACGGGCCGTTGCGGGGTGCGGATGACCTCGTGGATGCGGGCGTCGCGGTCGTACCGGTCCCGGATTGCGGCCACAACATCATGCTCGACAACCCGGACGCCTTTGTGCGGGCCACGGCTCGGGTCCTGGCGGACGGTCAGGGGGAGCAGCACCGGCCGGTTGCGTAGGCCCTGGGGCGGTGGGCGGGTGCGTGGCGGTGCGCACAAGTCGGGGCTCGTGGGCGGTTTGCCCCCGTTGGTCGGCGGCGTTACCCGCGGTTCGTACCCTTCGCGATCGTCGCCTCGCCGCCGGCCGGCCCCGCCGTAGCGACCGCGTGGGACCATCTACGGTCATGGACCACGAGGAACCGCTGCCGCCGCCGTCGCTGGCCGAACGGCTCGTCGAACAGGGGCCGCTGGACGAGGACGAGGTCATACGCCTCGGCGTCGCGCTGATCGGCGAGCTGGAGACCGTACGCGAAGAAGGGGCGCCGGCGTACGGGATGCTCTATCCCGCGAGCGTCGTACTGGACGAGGACGGGCCCTGGCTCGTGGACCCCGGGAGCGTCGGGCCACTGCCCGACGCCTACCGGGCGCCGGAACTCGGCGGCACCGGGGCGGCCAGCCGGGCCGGCGACCTCTTCGCGCTCGGCGCGGTGCTGGTGGCCGCCGCCGGCGGGAGCGCGTACGAGGCGGACACGCCGCTCATGACCGCGCACCGCATCGCGCACGACGAGCCCGACCTCCACCCCCTCACCCACGACATCCGTCCCCTCGTCGCCGCGTGCCTCGCACCCGAACCGGAACTGCGGCCCACCGCGGCGGAGACGTTGGAGTGGCTGGCGGCCCTCCTCGGCCGCGAACTCGACGTCGAGGACGATCCGGCCGACGCCGAGACCCCGGAGCCCACCCTGTCCGCCCGCGACCACAAGCACGTCCTCACCGCCGGCCCCGACGGCCTCGCGCTCGGCGCCGAGGGCGGCACGGCCGAGTTCGACTGGACGGAGCTGGAGTCGGTGACGGTCGTCCCGCAGCGCCGGTGGCGCGCCCTCGACGTGGAGGCGGCGACCGCCGACGGCTCGGCCTGGCCGTGCACGGTGCACGCCGGGACCGAGGCGGAGCTGGAACGGTGGACCTTCCAGCTCAACCGCATCCTGCGCCGCTACGCTCCTCGGCGCCGTCGACCAACTGGCCGCACGCGTGGTTGACCCCCTGCTGCACGGAGTCGGGGCCCGGCGTAGACCTTCCCGCGTCCTTGCGTCTTGCGGGGCGAAACTCGGTCTATGCGGCCTGTGAGGTGGCCGAAAAGCGCCGGTCACGGCCGACCGTGAACCCGTGCCGCGGGTTCTGGGAGCGCTGTGGCCACACCCGCCAGGGCGCCGTCCAGCCGGCGCCACCAGGGCCGTGACGTTGGGAGGAGGCAGACGCGGCCGCCCAGGATGTTCCCCGGACCGTCATCACGGTCGTTCACCTGACCTGATTGACAAATGATATGTTCATGCCTCGACCGGTGGGATCAAGTCATGAGTATTTTCGGGGGATGCAATGCGCCGTGCCGTTTCGAGCCGGATTCTGACAGGGGCCACCGCGGGTGTGCTCGCGGTGCTGCTCTCCGCCGGGTGCTCGGTCAGCGTCGGAAGCTCGTCCGACAGCATGAGCAAAGAGGACGTCGCGGAGAAGGCATCGGAAGCCCTGGCCAAGGAGGTCGGCCGCCAGCCCGACGACGTCACCTGCGAGGACGACCTCAAGGCCGAGGTGGGCGCGACTGTCCGCTGCGAACTGACCGACGGCGGGACCAAGGTCGGCGTGACGGTCACCGCGAAGTCGGTCGACGGCGACACGATCCGCATGGACGTCAAGGCAGACGACGCCCCCAAGGCTGACCCCTCCGCGTCCCCCGCCGAGGACGGCTCCGCGTCCCCGGGTACCGGAGGCGCGTCGGAGTCGGTGCCGAGCAGCGAGGTCGAGCGCCAGGGCAGGACTGCCCTGGCGGCGCAGGTCGGCCGGGAGCCCGACAGCTTCCACTGCCCCCAGGACCTGCCGGCTCGGGTGAACGCCACGGTCCGCTGCGTACTCGGCGCGGAAAGCCAGCAGTGGGGTGTGACGGTCACCGCGACATCGGTCGCCGGAGACACGGTTCAGATGGACTTCAAGGTCGACTCGACGCCCATGAGCTGACCTGCACCACGCGCGGCGAGGCCCGCCACGGACGTATCACCCGTCCGCGGCGGGCCTCTTGCGGCCCGGCCGGCTCGGCCCAGGGCCTGCCGTCGCCTTCAGCGGGTCCTGGCGCGGCGGGTCCGGCTGACGCCGGCGCGGTACGCCACGCCGGGTGGACACAGTCACACGGCGTCCAGGATCTCCGCCGCCACGTCCGTCTCGTCTATCGACGTCTCGGGCGTGCTCACCCGGTACGGCTTGTCGAACCCGCCGAACTCCCAGAGCACGCCACCGTACTCGACTATCTTCAGCAGGTACGGTCGGCCTTCGGCCGCGACCTGCACCTCCAGCCTGCTCGGTCCCCCCGTGAAGGTGAGCTTGGTGGTCGGCCGGCCGTTCAGGCTCGCGGCTTCCTTCTTGCCGTGCCTGAGGTTCTTCGGGGTCAGGAGCTGCTCCTCCAACTGGGCACGCTGAGCCTCCGGGCGGCACAGCTCCTCGCGCATGATCTCGGCCTTGTCCGCGCCGCGCTTCACCCATCGGCCGGCCATCGCCGTGATCTGCTCCGGCAACACTTGTCCCTGCCGCAGCGCCGTCTCTCGTATCGCTTCTTCTGTGATGCGGGTGTAGACCCCTGAGTCGTTCACCAGGAAATCTATGGAGCTGTCGTCGCCCTTACTTATGTGCATGTGGCACTCGGGGGTGCCGTCGACGACGGTGCTGCGCACGACCACCGTCCCCTTCGTCAGCGCGTCCTTCGTGGACGTCAGCGACGTCGTCGTGTCGAATGTCGCCGCCAGCGCCTGGTTGACGAGCACGACTGGCCTGGTGTCCTGCGCCTCGTTCTTCTTCGCGTCCTCTTCCGCTCTCTCGGCGGTGTCCCGGCTCCCGCAGCCGGCCATCGCGATCGATAACGCGACCGCGACGACGCAGCCGCCGGTTCTCCGGCCGGATCTGCGGAGGTGATCTGCGAACACCCTCATCACCACTCCTGTGACTGGAAGTTGGGAGGCCGCCCCATCTTCCACCACGAGGTTGCGCCCGCTGCCCCGGGTGTCCCGGCCACCGGGACACCCGGGGCAGCGGGCGCGGTTGCCGGCTCGTGCGGGCTGCCGATCTGCGGGCGCCGTCGCGCCCCGGATACCCCGCGACCAGTGCATTCGCTGGCGGACAATCCTCATCGCCAAGCTCGTCCTGGGCACCGTCCGCGAGGAACCGTACCGCCGCCTCGCCGAGCCGCACGGCGCCGGGTAAGCGCGTACCCCGGCGCGGGGGCCGGGTCCGCCCCACCCCGTTCGCGGCTGTCCCGGGCGCCGGGGTGGCGTCGGGCGCCCCGGATGCCGGGTGGTGCGGTCACAGCAGGTGGTCGGCTTTGCCGGCCTTGATGTCGCGGATGAGCGTGCGGAGGGCTTCGAGGGAGTCGGTGATGTGGTGTTCTTCCTGGCCTGCCACGGCGATGTGGGCGTTGCCTTCCGCGTCCGTTCCTATGCGGAAGCACGAGTTGCCTTCGCCGCAGAACGGGTCTTCCCAGTCGATGGTGGCGGTCATCGTGCTGTCTCCCTACAGTCGGTGCGCGATCTCACGGATGAAGTCGCGGGACTCGTCCGGGGGCAGGGCTGCTTCCTCCTGGCGGTCCAGTTGCGTTCGGTACTTCGCCAGTTGTCCTTCCGCGTGCAGGAAGTCCGGCCCATGCGAGTTGTCGATCTGCACGGTATCCAACTGCGGGACCGGTCCCTCGGCGTAGAGGAGGTTCTGCCCGGCTCCCGGGAACGAGCCGTGATCGAACGGCATGACCTGGATGACGACGTTCTCCCGTTCGGACATGTCGAGTAGGTACTCCAACTGCGCGCGTGCGACCCGCCGGCCGCCGAACTGCATGCGCAGCGCTGCTTCGTGCACGACGGCACGGTAGGCGGTGGGGTCGCCCCCGACGAGCACGTCCTGGCGCTTTGCACGGTGGGCCAGGCGCAGGCCGATCTCGTCGCGGGGCAGGGGCGGCAGGACGGCGCGGAAGACGGCGAGGGCGTGGTCCGAGGTCTGGAGCACTCCCGGGATGTGCACGGTGTTCGCCGCGCGCATCCGGGTGGCGTGGGCCTCCAACTCCGCGATGTCCAGCAGCCCGTGCGGGAGGCTTCCCCGGTACTGCTCCCACCAGCCCTTCGATTCGCGCCGCGTCATCTCGACCAGGGCCTCGACGTACTTCTCGTCGGTGCAGTCGCAGTTGCAGGCCAGCGTCCGCAGCCGCTCCGCGCTGATCGTGCGCTGCCCGGACTCCATGTAGGAGATTTTTCCGCTGTCCAGCCCCAGTAATCCGGCGGCGTACGTGGTGGACATGCCGGCTGACGTACGGATCTTCCGCAGCTCGCTGCCCAGGCGCTGCTGCCGCTGGGTCGGTGTCTTCCTGACGGCCATGCCCTGCCTCCTGCACGAAGTAGAGAATCTCTGAAAGCTGGTAGCAATTCTGCCAACCTACGACTACTCTCGGTTCTGCGCAAGGTACTCACAGCGACGCCGGAAGCGCACCGCGCGAGCATGCCCGCTCTCCCTGGGGCGGCGTGCTCGCGCCCAGGGAGGCAGGCCACCGGCGCGTCCACGACCACCCCCAGCCCGGGAGTACGCCATGCCCCCACACCGCTGCCACCCCACTCCACCCCTCCCGACCCTCCCCACCCGCTGGGCCTTCCCCGCCCACCCCCGGTCCGTCCCCCGCGCGCGCCGGGCCGTCCTCGACGCCCTGCCGCACCGCCACCGCCCTCGCCTCGGCCACGACCTGCAGCTCCTCGCCTCCGAACTCGTCACCAACGCCGTACGCCACGGCACCCGGCCCGCCGAGGACCACCGCGTCGAACTCCTCCTCTGGCCCGCCGACGGCCACTACTGGCTCGCCGTCTCCGACCCCGGCCCCGGCTCGCCCGTCCTCACCCCGGCCCCGCCCGGCGCACCCGCCTGCGGCGGCCGCGGGCTCCTCCTCGTCGACACCCTCTCCGCCGCCTGGGGCGTCGTCCCCCGCCGCGTCTGCGGCAAGGCCGTCGTCGCCGGACTCCCACTCGACGGCCGGTGACCGCGACCCCGATGACCTCGACGCGCCCCGCTGAATGCGACTCCGACCCCGGGCGCGGGGGTGAAGGGACACGCCGGCGGGGGCGGTGACCCCGGCCGGGGCGGCCTGCGGGCGGTCACCGCATCGCGGACACGGGAAGGCGGAGTGCCGCCGCGCTCCGGTGCGGAGCCGGCGGCGCGGGCGTGCCCGAATCGTGGGTCCCCTCGACCCCCGTCGCCCCCTCGTGGTATTTGCGCCGATTGGCGCGAGCCGAGCGCCGTGTGGCACACTATCCAGGTTGCTCGGCTGAGCGTCGATGCTGCGCGCCTCCCGCCGGGAGGACCGGAAGCGAGTCCCACGTATTCGTCGCCCCTCGTCAGGGGCGGAAGTACGGGAATCTTCCGGGAAGCGTCAGCGGGGTGCAGGCCAGGGCACTCGGTGGGATCCTCCCCCCTCTTCCGGCAAGGAAAACTCCTGCGGACCGCGGTCCTCCGTGGACGTCCGTAGGAGAAATGCTTTCGCGGGAGAAATGCGGCGAGGGTTGCGACACGCCCGACCGCGTGGGTCGGGCGACGGTCCGCAGCCCCCGCGGCGGAGGACCGTCGGGTGCCGGAGCGCTACGAGAGAACAGGACTGCTGAGAAGCCATGGCGGGACAGAAGATCCGCATCCGGCTCAAGGCCTACGACCACGAGGTCATCGACTCCTCGGCGAAGAAGATCGTCGAGACGGTGACCCGCACTGGTGCGTCGGTCGCGGGCCCGGTGCCGCTGCCCACAGAGAAGAACGTGTACTGCGTCATCAAGTCGCCGCACAAGTACAAGGACTCGCGCGAGCACTTCGAGATGCGCACCCACAAGCGTCTGATCGACATCCTCGACCCGACCCCCAAGACCGTTGACTCGCTGATGCGCCTGGACCTTCCGGCCGGCGTCGACATCGAGATCAAGCTCTGAGAGGTCGCTGAGAGATGGCTAAGCAGATCAAGGGCGTCCTGGGCGAGAAGCTCGGCATGACCCAGGTCTGGGACGAGAACAACCGTGTCGTCCCCGTGACCGTGGTCAAGGCCGGCCCCTGCGTCGTCACCCAGGTCCACACCGCAGACTCCGACGGCTACGACGCCGTCCAGATCGCCTTCGGCGAGATCGACCCGCGCAAGGTGAACAAGCCCCTCAAGGGCCACTTCGCCAAGGCCGACGTCACTCCCCGCCGCCACCTGGTGGAGATCCGCACCGCGGACGCCTCCGAGTACACCCTCGGCCAGGAGGTGACCGCCGAGACCTTCGAGGCCGGCGTGAAGGTCGACGTGACCGGCAAGAGCAAGGGCAAGGGCTTCTCCGGCGTCATGAAGCGGCACGGCTTCAGCGGCGGCAAGGCCAGCCACGGCGCCCACCGCGTGCACCGCAAGCCCGGTTCCATCGGCGGCTGTGCCACTCCCGGCCGCGTGTTCAAGGGCATGCGGATGGCCGGCCGGATGGGCAACCAGCGGGTCACCACCCAGAACCTGACCGTCCACGCCGTTGACGCGGAGAAGGGGCTGCTCCTCATCAAGGGCGCCGTCCCCGGTCCGAACGGCGGCCTCGTCCTGGTCCGTAGCGCGGCCAAGGGGGCCTGAGGTAATGAGCACCGTTGACATCCTTTCGCCGGCGGGCGAGAAGACCGGGACCGTCGAACTCCCCGCGGAGATCTTCGACGCGCAGGTCAGCATTCCGCTGATCCACCAGGTCGTCACCGCCCAGCTGGCCGCTGCCCGGCAGGGCACGCACAAGACGAAGACCCGCGGCGAGGTCCGCGGCGGCGGCAAGAAGCCGTACCGCCAGAAGGGCACCGGCCGCGCCCGCCAGGGCTCGATCCGCGCTCCGCAGTTCGCGGGCGGCGGCATCGTGCACGGCCCCGTGCCGCGCGACTACTCGCAGCGGACCCCGAAGAAGATGAAGGCCGCCGCGCTGCGCGGCGCCCTCTCGGACCGGGCGCGGCTCGGCCGTGTCCACGTCGTCACCGGCGTGGTCGACGGCGAGGTCTCGACGAAGGCCGCCAGGACCCTCCTCGGCAAGGTCAGCGAGCGCAAGAACGTGCTGCTGGTCATCGAGCGGGACGACGACCTGTCGCTGCTGTCCGCCCGGAACCTGCCCGACGTGCACATCCTGGACGCCGGTCAGCTGAACACGTACGACGTGCTCGTCTCCGACGACGTGGTCTTCACGCAGGCCGCCTTCGAGCGGTTCGTGGCCGGTCCCGTCAAGGGCGGCGGCAAGGGCCAGTCTCCCGTCGATGAGGTCGAGCTCCAGAAGGCTGAAGGGAGCGACGCCTGATGGTCGACATGGAGAAGACCGAGGCTGAGACCGGGGCCGAGGCCGCGGACGAGGCGGCGACCGGGTTCACCGTCACCAGCAAGACCTACGACGACCCGCGCGACGTGCTGCTCAAGCCCGTCGTGTCGGAGAAGAGCTACGCGCTGCTCGACGAGAACAAGTACACCTTCATCGTCGACCCGCGGGCCAACAAGACCCAGATCCGGCAGGCCGTGGAGAAGGTCTTCCAGGTCAAGGTCATCGGGGTCAACACGATCAACCGCCAGGGCAAGCGCAAGCGCACCCGCACCGGCTACGGCAAGCGCGCCGACACCAAGCGCGCCATCGTGACCGTCGCCGAGGGCGACCGCATCGACATCTTCGGCGGCCCGGTCTCCTGACGGAGACCGACAGGGCTGTCCGTCACGGACGAGGACTGAAGAAATGGGTATCCGCAAGTACAAGCCGACGACTCCTGGCCGTCGTGGCGCCAGCGTCGCCGACTTCGTCGAGGTAACGCGGTCCGCGCCGGAGAAGTCGCTGGTCCGCCCCCTGCACAGCAAGGGCGGCCGAAACAATTCCGGTCGTGTGACCGTCCGCCACCAGGGCGGCGGCCACAAGCGCGCCTTCCGCGTGATCGACTTCCGTCGGCACGACAAGGACGGCGTCCCCGCCAAGGTCGCGCACATCGAGTACGACCCGAACCGCACCGCGCGCATCGCGCTGCTGCACTACGCCGACGGCGAGAAGCGCTACATCCTCGCGCCGGCCGGCCTGAAGCAGGGCGACCGCATCGAGAACGGGCCCGGCGCCGACATCAAGCCGGGCAACGCGATGCCGCTGCGCAGCATCCCGGTCGGTACCGTCATCCACGCCATCGAGCTGAAGCCCGGCGGCGGCGCGAAGTTCGCCCGCTCCGCCGGTGCGCACGTCCAGCTGCTGGCGAAGGAGGGCCGCATGGCCCACCTGCGTATGCCGTCCGGCGAGATCCGGCTGGTCGACATCCGCTGCCGCGCCACCGTCGGCGAGGTCGGCAACGCCGAGCAGTCGAACATCAACTGGGGCAAGGCCGGCCGCAAGCGCTGGAAGGGCGTGCGCCCGACCGTCCGCGGTGTCGTGATGAACCCGATCGACCACCCGCACGGCGGTGGCGAGGGCAGGACCTCCGGTGGTCGCCACCCGGTCTCGCCCTGGGGCCAGAAGGAAGGTCGTACGCGTTCGCCGAAGAAGGCGAGCAACAAGTACATCGTCCGCCGCCGCAAGACGAACAAGAAGCGCTAGGAGCGGGTGGAGTAGAGATGCCGCGCAGTCTGAAGAAGGGGCCCTTCGTCGACGACCACCTCCTGAAGAAGGTGGACGTGCAGAACGAAGCAGGCACCAAGAACGTCATCAAGACCTGGTCCCGCCGCTCGATGATCGTCCCGGCCATGCTGGGCCACACGATCGCGGTGCACGACGGCAAGAAGCACGTACCGGTGTTCGTCACCGAGTCGATGGTCGGGCACAAGCTCGGCGAGTTCGCGCCTACCCGCACCTTCAAGGGCCACGTCAAGGACGACCGCAAGTCGCGTCGTCGCTGACCTGCGGAGTGCGAAGACCATGACTCACACCGAAGGGACAACCATGGAAGCCAGGGCCTCCGCGCGCTATGTGCGCGTCACGCCCATGAAGGCCCGCCGTGTGGTGGACCTCATCCGTGGCATGACCGCCACGGAGGCTCAGGCGGTCCTGCGTTTCGCTCCGCAGGCCGCGAGCGGGCCCGTCGGCAAGGTGCTGGACAGCGCCATCGCCAACGCCGCGCACAACTACGACCACACGGATGTCGACAGCCTCTTCGTCAAGGAGGCGTACGTCGACGAGGGCCCGACCTGGAAGCGGTTCCGGCCCCGCGCGCAGGGCCGGGCGTACCGGATCCGCAAGCGCACCAGCCACATCACGCTGGTCGTCGGCAGCAAGGAAGGGACCCGGTAATGGGCCAGAAGGTAAACCCGCACGGGTTCCGGCTCGGCATCACCACCGACTTCAAGTCGCGCTGGTATGCGGACAAGCTGTACAAGGACTACATCAAGGAAGACGTCGCCATCCGCCGGATGATGACGAAGGGCATGGAGCGCGCCGGCATCTCCAAGGTGGAGATCGAGCGCACCCGTGACCGCGTCCGCGTCGACATCCACACCGCCCGGCCGGGCATCGTCATCGGCCGCCGCGGCGCGGAGGCCGACCGCATCCGCGGCGAGCTGGAGAAGCTCACCGGCAAGCAGGTGCAGCTGAACATCCTTGAGGTCAAGAACCCCGAGACCGACGCGCAGCTCGTGGCCCAGGCCGTCGCCGAGCAGCTGTCCTCCCGCGTCTCCTTCCGCCGGGCCATGCGCAAGAGCATGCAGTCCGCGATGAAGGCCGGCGCCAAGGGCATCAAGATCCAGTGCGGCGGGCGGCTCGGCGGCGCCGAGATGTCCCGCTCGGAGTTCTACCGCGAGGGCCGGGTGCCCCTGCACACCCTGCGCGCCAACGTCGACTACGGCTTCTTCGAGGCCCGCACGACCTTCGGCCGCATCGGCGTGAAGGTCTGGATCTACAAGGGCGATGTGAAGAACATCTCCGAGGTCCGCGCCGAGAACGCCGCGGCCCGCGCCGGCAACCGCCCGTCCCGCGGTGGCGGTGGCGGCGGCGGTGGCGGCGGCGACCGCCCGCGTCGCGGCGGTGAGCGCGGTGGCCGCGGCCGTCGTCCGCAGCGCGACCAGCAGCAGGCCCCGGTCGCCGAGGCCGCCCGGGCCGAGGCCGCGAGCACTGGCAGTGCCGCGGGCTCTGCTCCCGAAAGCACCGGAACGGAGGGCTGAACCCATGCTCATCCCTCGCAGGGTCAAGCACCGCAAGCAGCACCACCCGAAGCGCCGCGGCCTCGCCAAGGGCGGCACCGAGCTGGCCTTCGGCGACTACGGCATCCAGGCGGCGACGGCCGCGTACGTCACCAACCGGCAGATCGAGGCCGCGCGTATCGCCATGACGCGGCACATCAAGCGTGGCGGCAAGGTGTGGATCAACATCTACCCGGACCGCCCGCTGACCAAGAAGCCCGCCGAGACCCGCATGGGCTCCGGCAAGGGCTCGCCGGAGTGGTGGGTGGCGAACGTCAAGCCGGGGCGCGTGATGTTCGAGCTGTCGTACCCGAACGAGAAGACCGCTCGTGAGGCGCTGACCCGCGCGGCTCACAAGCTTCCGATGAAGTGCCGGATCGTCCGGCGCGAGGGTGGTGAGTCGTGATGGCCGCCGGTACCAAGACGACCGAGCTGCGCCAGCTGTCCAACGACGACCTCGTGGAGAAGCTGCGCGAGGCCAAGGAGGAGCTGTTCAACCTCCGCTTCCAGGCGGCGACCGGACAGTTGGAGAACCACGGCCGGCTGAAGGCCGTCCGCAAGGACATCGCCCGGATCTACACCCTCATGCGGGAGCGCGAGCTCGGCATCGACACGGTGGAGAGCGCCTGATGAGCGAGACGAATGTGACAGAAGAGACCAAGACCGCGCGCGGCTTCCGCAAGACCCGCGAGGGGCTCGTCGTCAGCGACAAGATGGACAAGACCGTCGTCGTCGCCGTCGAGGACCGCGTCAAGCACGCGCTGTACGGCAAGGTCATCCGCCGTACGAACAAGCTCAAGGCGCACGACGAGCAGAACAGCTGCGGCGTCGGCGACCGTGTCCTCCTCATGGAGACCCGGCCGCTGTCGGCGACCAAGCGCTGGCGCGTCGTCGAGATCCTCGAGAAGGCCAAGTAAGTACTCCTGGGGGGAGCCCCCAGGACGGTTCCGCCAGGCTCGGCGGGTCCCCTCGTACGAGGGTCCCGCCGGGAACCGGCAGACGATCAGGAGATAGACGTGATCCAGCAGGAGTCGCGACTCAAAGTCGCCGACAACACGGGTGCAAAGGAGATCCTCTGCATCCGTGTGCTCGGCGGATCGGGCCGCCGCTACGCGGGAATCGGTGACGTCGTCGTCGCCACCGTCAAGGACGCGATCCCCGGTGGCAACGTGAAGAAGGGCGACGTCATCAAGGCGGTCATCGTGCGCACCGTCAAGGAGCGCCGCCGGCCGGACGGCTCGTACATCCGCTTCGACGAGAACGCCGCCGTCATCCTCAAGGCCGACGGCGACCCCCGCGGCACCCGTATCTTCGGCCCTGTCGGCCGTGAGCTGCGCGAGAAGAGGTTCATGAAGATCATCTCGCTCGCGCCGGAGGTGCTGTAGCAATGAAGATCAAGAAGGGCGACCTGGTTCAGGTCATCACCGGCAAGGACAGGGGCAAGCAGGGCAAGGTCATCGCGGCCTTCCCGCGCGAGGACCGCGTCCTGGTCGAGGGCGTCAACCGGGTCAAGAAGCACACCAAGGCCGGCCAGACGGCCCGCGGGTCCAAGACCGGCGGGATCATCACGACCGAGGCCCCGATCCACGTCAGCAACGTGTCGCTGGTGGTGGAGAAGGACGGCCAGAAGGTCGTGACCCGGGTCGGCTACCGCTTCGACGACGAGGGCAACAAGATCCGCGTTGCCAAGCGGACGGGTGAGGACATCTGATGACTGCCACCACTGCGACCGCCGCGGGCACCCCCCCGCGCCTCAAGCAGCGCTACCGGGACGAGATCCAGGCCAAGCTGAAGGACGAGTTCTCGTACGAGAACGTCATGCAGATCCCCGGCCTGACCAAGATCGTGGTCAACATGGGTGTGGGCGACGCCGCCCGCGACTCCAAGCTGATCGAGGGCGCCATCAAGGACCTCGCCACGATCACCGGCCAGAAGCCGTCGGTGACCCGGGCCCGGAAGTCCATCGCGCAGTTCAAGCTGCGCGAGGGCATGCCGATCGGCGCCCACGCCACGCTCCGCGGCGACCGGATGTGGGAGTTCCTCGACCGGCTGCTGTCGCTCGCGCTGCCGCGCATCCGCGACTTCCGCGGCCTCTCGCCGAAGCAGTTCGACGGCCGGGGCAACTACACGTTCGGTCTCACGGAGCAGGTCATGTTCCACGAGATCGACCCTGACAAGATCGACCGGGTCCGGGGCATGGACATCACCGTGGTCACCACGGCGAGCAACGACGACGAGGGCCGCGCCCTGCTTCGTCACCTCGGCTTCCCGTTCAAGGAGGCATGAGCCGTGGCAAAGAAGGCTCTGATCGCGAAGGCGTCCCGCAAGCCGAAGTTCAAGGTGCGCGGCTACACGCGCTGCCAGCGCTGCGGCCGGCCGCACTCCGTCTACCGCAAGTTCGGCCTGTGCCGTGTGTGCCTCCGTGAGATGGCGCACCGGGGCGAGCTGCCGGGCGTGACCAAGAGCTCCTGGTGATCCGCCGGATCACCGGGACGCTTTGACCGACTACTACGCCGTAGGTCCCCGCTCCACACCCGTCCCCACCGCGACGCGGCTGGGGGAGAGGGACGGAGCAGACAGGAAACCGCGGCGAGAGAGGCCGAAGGCCATCACATGACCATGACCGATCCGATCGCAGACATGCTGACCCGTCTGCGGAACGCGAACTCGGCTTACCACGACACCGTGGCGATGCCGCACAGCAAGATCAAGACGCACATCGCGGAGATCCTCCAGCAGGAGGGCTACATCAGCGGCTGGAAGACCGAGGAGGCCCGCGTGGGCCAGAGCCTCGTCCTGGAGCTGAAGTACGGCCCGAACCGCGAGCGCTCGATCGCCGGCATCAAGCGGATCTCGAAGCCGGGTCTGCGGGTCTACGCAAAGTCCACCAACCTGCCGAAGGTGCTCGGCGGCCTGGGCGTGGCGATCATCTCCACCTCCCATGGGCTGCTCACGGACAAGCAGGCTGGCAAGAAGGGCGTGGGCGGGGAAGTCCTCGCCTACGTCTGGTAACGGAAGGGAACGGAGGTAAAGCCATGTCGCGTATTGGCAAGCTGCCCATCCAGGTTCCCGCCGGCGTGGACGTCACCATCGATGGCCGTACGGTCAACGTGCAGGGTCCCAAGGGCTCCCTCTCGCACACCGTGGTCGCGCCCATCGACGTCGCCCGCGGCGACGACGGCACCATCGTCGTCTCCCGCCCGAACGACGAGCGCAAGAGCCGCGCGCTGCACGGCCTGTCGCGCACGCTGGTGGCGAACATGGTCACCGGTGTGACCGAGGGCTACGTGAAGAAGCTGGAGATCAGCGGCGTCGGCTACCGCGTCCAGGCCAAGGGCTCCGACCTGGAGTTCTCGCTGGGCTACAGCCACCCGATCTTCGTCGAGGCGCCCGAGGGCATCACCTTCAGGGTCGAGAACCCGACGCGCTTCAGCGTCGAGGGCATCGACAAGCAGAAGGTCGGCGAGGTCGCCGCGAACATCCGCAAGCTGCGGAAGCCCGACCCGTACAAGGCCAAGGGCGTCAAGTACGAGGGCGAGCGCATCCAGCGCAAGGTCGGAAAGGCGGGTAAGTAAGCCATGGCATACGGTGTGAAGATCGCCAAGGGCAGTGCCCGCAAGGCGGCCGCCGTGAAGCGCCGGCACATCCGGGTGCGGAAGAAGGTCTCCGGTACGCCGGACCGCCCGCGCCTGGTCGTGACCCGTTCGAACCGCCACATGGTCGCGCAGGTCGTCGACGACATCGCCGGCCACACGGTGGCCTCGGCCTCCTCGATGGACACGTCCATCCGCGGCGCCGAGGGCGACAAGACCGCGCAGGCCAAGCAGGTCGGCGCGCTGGTCGCCGAGCGGGCGAAGGCCGCCGGGATCGAGGCCGTGGTGTTCGACCGCGGTGGCAACAAGTACGCCGGGCGCATCGCCGCCCTGGCCGACGCCGCCCGCGATGCCGGGCTGAAGTTCTGAGAGAGGAAGACCAATGGCTGGACCCCAGCGCCGCGGTGGCGGCGCCGGCGGCGGCGAGCGGCGGGACCGTAAGGGCCGGGACGGCGGCGCTGCCGCCGACAAGACCGCGTATGTTGAGCGCGTTGTCGCGATCAACCGAGTCGCCAAGGTTGTGAAGGGTGGTCGTCGCTTCAGCTTCACCGCGCTGGTCGTGGTGGGCGACGGTGACGGCACCGTGGGTGTCGGGTACGGGAAGGCCAAGGAGGTGCCGGCCGCCATCGCCAAGGGTGTGGAGGAGGCCAAGAAGCACTTCTTCAAGGTCCCCCGGATCCAGGGCACCATCCCGCACCCGATCCAGGGTGAGGAGGCCGCGGGTGTCGTGCTGCTGAAGCCGGCGTCGCCCGGTACCGGTGTGATCGCCGGTGGCCCGGTGCGTGCCGTGCTGGAGTGCGCGGGCATCCACGACGTGCTGAGCAAGTCGCTCGGCTCGTCCAACCCGATCAACATCGTGCACGCCACGACGGCCGCACTGCGGGGCCTGCAGCGCCCCGAGGAGATCGCCGCCCGCCGTGGCCTGCCGCTGGAGGACGTGGCGCCCGCCGCCATGCTGCGGGCCCGTGCAGGGGTGAACGCCTGATGGCACGGCTGAAGATCACCCAGAGCAAGTCCTACATCGGGAGCAAGCAGAACCACCGGGACACGCTGCGTACGCTCGGCCTGCGCCGGCTGAACGACAGCGTGACCCGCGATGACAGTCCCCAGGTGCGCGGCATGGTGCACTCCGTCCGCCACCTGGTGACGGTCGAGGAGGTCGACTGACATGGCCGTCAAGGACGTCAAGGACGCGGCGGAGCAGAAGCCGCTGAAGATCCACAACCTGCGGCCGGCCCCGGGCGCCAAGAAGCCGAAGACCCGTGTGGGTCGCGGCGAGGCGTCCAAGGGCAAGACCGCGGGCCGCGGCACCAAGGGCACCAAGGCCCGCTACCAGGTGCCGGCGCGCTTCGAGGGCGGGCAGATGCCGCTGCACATGCGGCTGCCGAAGCTCAAGGGCTTCAAGAACCCCGCCCGCAAGGTGTACCAGGTGGTGAACCTGGACAAGCTGGCCGAGCTGTACCCCGAGGGCGGCGAGGTCACGGTGTCCGATCTGGTCGCCAAGGGCGCGGTGCGCAGGAACGAGCTCGTGAAGGTGCTCGGCAACGGTGACGTCTCCGTGGCGCTGCAGGTGACCGTCGACAAGGTCTCCGGCTCCGCCCGCGAGAAGATCACCGCCGCCGGCGGCTCGGTCACCGAGCGCGCCTGAGTGTGACGGGCAACCGGGGATGTCCCGCACGGGCATCCCCGGTTGGTCGTTCCACGGTGACCGCACCCCCCGGTAAGGTGGCGTGCACTGTCCCTACCCATGCGGGCGTACGCCGGCATGGGACGTGAACCGACCATCCGCTGAACAAATGACCCGTCAGCCCCCGTGATGAACCATGGGGGCCGCAGGAGGCACCGTGCTCACCGCGTTCGCCCGGGCGTTCAAGACACCCGACCTGCGCAAGAAGCTGCTGTTCGTGCTGGGCATCATCGTGATCTACCGGCTCGGTGCGCAGGTTCCCGTCCCCGGAACCGACTACCAGGCCGTGCAGCAATGCATGGACGAGGCCAACGCCAACCAGGGCCTCTTCGGCCTGGTGAACATGTTCAGCGGTGGGGCCCTCCTGCAGATCACCATCTTCGCGCTAGGGATCATGCCGTACATCACGGCGAGCATCATCCTGCAGCTGCTGACGGTGGTGATCCCGCGGCTGGAGGCCCTGAAGAAGGAGGGCCAGTCCGGCACCGCGAAGATCACGCAGTACACCCGCTATCTGACCGTGGCCCTCGCCGTGCTGCAGGCCACCGGTCTGGTGGCCACCGCACGCAGCGGCTCGCTGTTCCCGCAGTGTGCGGTCAACGACCAGATCATCCCCGACGACTCGATCTTCAAGATCATCACGATGGTGATCGTCATGACCGCCGGCACCGCGACGGTCATGTGGCTCGGTGAGCTGATCACCGACCGCGGCATCGGCAACGGCATGTCGATGCTGATGTTCATCTCGATCGCCGCCGGCTTCCCCGGCGCCCTGTGGAACATCAAGCAGTCCGGCAAGATCATCGACGGCTGGGGCGAGTTCGTCGTCGTCATCGCGCTCGGCCTGGCGATGGTCGGCCTGGTGGTCTTCGTCGAGCAGGCGCAGCGCCGCATCCCCGTGCAGTATGCGAAGCGCATGATCGGCCGCCGCTCCTACGGCGGCACCTCGACGTACATCCCGCTGAAGGTGAACCAGGCGGGTGTCATCCCGGTCATCTTCGCGTCCTCGCTGCTCTACATCCCCGCCCTCATCGTGCAGTTCACCGGCTCCACGTCCGGCTGGGCGCAGTGGATCGAGGAGAACTTCGTCACCGGCGACCACCCCGTCTACATCATCACGTACTTCCTCATGATCGTGTTCTTCGCGTTCTTCTACGTGGCGATCACGTTCAACCCCGAGGAGGTCGCCGACAACATGAAGAAGTACGGTGGCTTCATCCCGGGCATCCGGGCCGGCCGTCCCACCGCGGAGTACCTCAGCTTCGTACTCAACCGGATCACCTGGCCGGGCTCGCTCTATCTGGGTCTGATCGCGCTGGTACCGACAGTGGCGTTGGTGCTGTTCAACGCGAACCAGAACTTCCCCTTCGGCGGTACGAGCATCCTCATCATCGTGGGTGTCGGCTTGGAGACGGTGAAGCAGATCGAGAGCAAGCTGCAGCAGCATCACTACGAAGGGTTCCTCCGCTGATGCGAATCGTCCTCGTCGGGCCTCCCGGTGCGGGCAAGGGCACGCAGGCGGCCCTGCTCGCCGAGAACCTGTCCATCCCGCACGTCTCCACCGGTGACCTGTTCCGTGCCAACATCAGCCAGGGCACGGAGCTGGGCCGCCAGGCGAAGGCGTACATGGAGGCGGGCAACCTGGTGCCGGACGAGGTGACCGTGGGGATGGCCTGGGACCGGATGGGGCAGCCCGACGCCGCGGGCGGCTTCCTGCTCGACGGCTTCCCGCGGAACGTGGCGCAGGCGGTGGCGCTCGACGGGCTGCTGAAGGAGGCCGGGCTTGAGCTGGACGCGGTGCTCGACCTGGAGGTGCCGGAGGATGAGGTCGTCAAGCGCATCGCCGGCCGGCGGATCTGCCGCAACGACAGCAGCCACGTCTTCCACGTCGAGTACTCCCCGCCGGAGCGCGAGGGCGTGTGCGACGTCTGCGGCGGCGAGCTGTACCAGCGCGAGGACGACAACGAGGACACCGTCCGCCGCCGGCTGGAGGTCTACCACGAGGAGACCGAGCCGATCATCGACTACTTCAAGGCCCAGGGCCTGGTGACCACGATCTCGGCGCTGGGCTCCGTGGCCGAGGTCACCCGGCGGGCCATGGAGGCCCTGCCCGGACAGCGCGGCTAGGCGGCCGCGAGCCGCCGTTCCGGTCGTCCGCCGGCTCCGCCCCGAGGGGCGGGGCCGGCGAAGCCGTCCAGCGGGCCCGTGCGGGCGCGGTACGGGCGCCGTACGGGCCGCGTGGGGACGTCGTACGCACTGATGTGCGGCCCGCGCCCGGGCGCACGGGCGCGGGCACGTATCGTGGACGGGGGAGAGCGTCCCTCGTCGGCCCAGGAGGCAGCAGTCGAAATGGTGGAGATCAAGACCCCGGAACAGATCGCGAAGATGCGGGCCGCCGGTCTCGTCGTCGCGGCCATGCACCGGGCGTGCGCCGCCGCGGCCGTGCCCGGGGCCACCACGAAGGACCTCGACGAGATCGCCGCCAAGGTCCTCGCCGACCACGGCGCCAAGCCGAACTTCCTGGGGTACGGGGGCTTCCCCGGCAACATCTGCACGTCCGTCAACGACGTCGTCGTCCACGGCATCCCGGACCGCGCGACGGTGCTGCGCGACGGCGACGTGATCTCCATCGACGCCGGCGCCATCGTCGACGGCTGGCACGCGGACGCCGCCCTCACGGTCTTCGTGGGGTCCGGTCACGCCGCCGAGCTGCACGAGCTGAGCCGGGTGACGGAGGAGTCGATGTGGGCCGGCATCGCGGCCGTGCGCAAGGGCAACCGGCTCGTGGACATCTCCGCGGCGATCGAGGGCTACATCCGCCGCCAGCCGCGCCCGGCCGCCGGCAAGTACGGCATCGTCGAGGAGTACGGGGGCCACGGCATCGGCTCGCAGATGCACATGGACCCGCACCTGCTGAACTACGTCGACAAGCGCCGCGGCCGCGGCCCGAAGCTGGTCCCCGGCTTCTGCATCGCGATCGAGCCGATGGTCAGCCTCGGCACCCCGCGCACCCACGTGCTGGCGGACGAGTGGACGGTCAAGACGGACGACGGCAGCTGGTCGAGCCACTGGGAGCACTCCGTGGCCCTCACCGAGGCCGGGCCGCTGGTGCTGACCGCCCCGGACGGCGGCCGGGAGAAGCTCGCCGGGTACGGGGTGACGGCGGCCCCGGACCCGCTCGGCTGACGCCCCCGGCCCGGCGCCCCGGCGGCACCCCGCCGGTCACCCCGCGTCACCCCCGCCCGACGCTTAACGATCTTGCGGAGCGGGCAGACTCCCGATTTCGCCTTTCGGGAGCCGGTCGCGTAGACTGACTCGTCGGTCCCTGTGCACCCGTGTGCCCCGGACCATCCAGGTAGCCGAATCCGGAAGGTGAAGCGCTCAAGCATGGCCAAAAAACAAGGGGCCATCGAGATCGAGGGCACCGTCGTCGAGTCTCTGCCGAACGCGATGTTCAAGGTGGAACTCCAGAACGGGCACCAGGTCCTCGCGCACATCAGCGGCAAGATGCGGATGCACTACATCCGTATCCTTCCCGACGACAGGGTCGTGGTGGAGCTGTCTCCGTACGACCTGACGCGCGGACGGATCGTCTACCGCTACAAATGAGCCCGGGAGGGTCCCGCACCCACCCTCGCGGCCGGAAGGGTCGTGGCTGGACAGGCAAGCCCTGTCAAGCTCCCCGGAGCGATCCAGGGGAGACACTGCGGGCGCGCTCGCAGTGAACTTCAACGCTACAAGTAGATCTTGCTTCGTCCCGCTCCCGTGGGGCGGGGCACCCGACCCGGAGAACCTCCAGACACATGAAGGTCAAGCCGAGCGTCAAGAAGATCTGCGACAAGTGCAAGGTGATCCGCCGTCACGGCCGGGTCATGGTCATCTGCGAAAACCTGCGCCACAAGCAGCGCCAGGGCTGACGTACGCCGACCTGACCCACCGCCTTGCACCGCTCGCAGCTCATCGCGCGACGCAACAAGCGAACAAGTAAAGAAGCAGTCACCCGACCCCCACGAACGTGTGTGGGACGACACCCCCGGCTCGGAGGCCGGGGACCCGGCTCGTAGCGAACCACGGGAACGGTGCTGCGGAAGACCTCCGACAGACACAGGAGCCTTGAATGGCACGCGTTGCAGGTGTCGACATCCCGCGCGAGAAGCGCGTGGAGGTCGCCCTCACCTACGTGTTCGGCATCGGCCGGACGCTCTCCCAGCAGACGCTGGCCGCGACCGGGATCAGCCCCGACACCCGCGTCCGCGATCTGACCGAGGAGGAGCTCGTCAAGATCCGCGAGTTCGTGGACAACAACCTCAGGACCGAGGGTGACCTCCGCCGCGAGATCCAGGCGGACATCCGGCGCAAGGTCGAGATCGGCTGCTACCAGGGCCTGCGGCACCGCCGCGGACTGCCCGTGCACGGCCAGCGCACCTCCACCAACGCCCGCACCCGCAAGGGTCCGCGTCGCGCCATCGCCGGCAAGAAGAAGCCGGGCAAGAAGTAGTCCGCAGCGGTCCGCTCTGTGCGCCCGCATCGCTGCAGGACCGACCACCTCCACGGGAGATAACACCGAATGCCTCCGAAGAGCCGAGCGGCCGGGGCCAAGAAGGTCCGCCGCAAGGAAAAGAAGAACGTGGCCCATGGCCACGCCCACATCAAGAGCACGTTCAACAACACGATCATCTCGATCACCGACCCGACCGGGAACGTGATCTCGTGGGCCTCCGCCGGCCATGTCGGCTTCAAGGGCTCGCGCAAGTCGACGCCCTTCGCCGCCCAGATGGCCGCCGAGTCCGCCGCCCGCCGCGCCCAGGAGCACGGCATGCGCAAGGTCGACGTCTTCGTGAAGGGTCCCGGCTCCGGCCGCGAGACCGCGATCCGCTCCCTCCAGGCCACCGGCCTTGAGGTCGGGTCCATCCAGGACGTCACGCCCACCCCGCACAACGGCTGCCGCCCGCCGAAGCGCCGCCGGGTCTGAGAAAAGCGAAGTAGGAGACGACAAGACATGGCGCGTTACACCGGGGCCGACTGCAAGCGTTGCCGTCGGGAGAAGCAGAAGCTCTTCCTCAAGGGAGCCAAGTGCGAGAGCGCTAAGTGCCCGATCGAGATCCGTCCTTACCCCCCGGGTGAGCACGGGCGCGGGCGCACCAAGGACAGCGAGTACCTGCTGCAGAAGCGCGAGAAGCAGAAGTGCGCGCGCATCTACGGGGTGCTGGAGAAGCAGTTCCGCGGTTACTACAACGAGGCCAACCGGCAGTCCGGCAAGACCGGTGAGAACCTGCTGCGCATCCTCGAAACGCGGCTGGACAATGTGGTCTACCGGGCCGGCTTCGCCAAGTCCCGCGACCACGCCCGCCAGCTGGTCCGGCACGGCCACATCACGGTCAACGGGCGCAAGACCGACATCCCGTCGGCCCGCGTCGTGCCGAACGACATCATCGAGGTCCGCGAGTCCTCCAGGAACCTGACCCCCTTCCAGGTGGCGCAGGCGGAGGCCGGCGACAGGACCGTCCCGGCGTGGCTGGAGGCGATCCCGTCGAACCTGCGGATCCTCGTGCACAGCCTGCCCGAGCGCCAGGTGATCGACACCCAGGTGCAGGAGCAGCTCATCGTCGAGCTCTACTCGAAGTAGTTCTTCGGGGCAGTGCTCGCGGGTGCGGGCGGTACGGCACGTTTGTGGCGTACCGCCCGTATCCTGGTCAGTACAGCGGACGTCATATAGCGGGCGTCCACGACTGAAGGAAACACACCATGCTGATCGCTCAGCGTCCCTCCCTCACCGAAGAGGTCGTCGAGGAGTACCGCTCCCGGTTCGTCATCGAGCCGCTGGAGCCCGGCTTCGGCTACACCCTCGGCAACTCCCTCCGCCGTACGCTCCTCTCCTCGATCCCGGGTGCAGCAGTAACGAACATCCGGATCGACGGCGTCCTGCACGAGTTCACCACCGTGCCGGGCGTCAAGGAGGACGTCACCGACCTCATCCTCAACATCAAGCAGCTCGTCATCTCCTCCGAGCACGACGAGCCCGTCGTGATGTACCTGCGCAAGCAGGGCCCGGGCGTGGTGACCGCCGCCGACATCGCCCCGCCGGCCGGCGTCGAGGTGCACAACCCGGACCTGGTCCTCGCCACGCTCAACGGCAAGGGCAAGCTGGAGATGGAGCTGACCGTCGAGCGCGGCCGCGGCTACGTCTCCGCCGTGCAGAACAAGCAGGTCGGCCAGGAGATCGGCCGGATCCCGGTCGACTCCATCTACTCCCCGGTGCTCAAGGTCAGCTACAAGGTCGAGGCCACCCGCGTCGAGCAGCGCACCGACTTCGACAAGCTGATCGTCGACATCGAGACCAAGGCGTGCATGCGCCCGCGCGACGCGGTCGCCTCCGCCGGCAAGACCCTGGTCGAGCTGTTCGGCCTCGCCCGCGAGCTGAACATCGACGCCGAGGGCATCGACATGGGCCCGTCCCCCACGGACGCCGCCCTGGCCGCGGACCTGGCGCTGCCCATCGAGGAGCTGGAGCTGACGGTCCGCTCGTACAACTGCCTCAAGCGCGAGGGCATCCACTCGGTGGGCGAGCTGGTGGCCCGCTCCGAGGCGGACCTCCTCGACATCCGCAACTTCGGCGCGAAGTCGATCGACGAGGTCAAGGCGAAGCTGGCCGGCATGGGCCTGGCCCTGAAGGACAGCCCGCCCGGATTCGACCCGACCTCGGCCGCCGACACCTTCGGCGCCGAGGACGACGCCGACGCGGGCTTCGTCGAGACCGAGCAGTACTGAGCAGCACCAAGCAGTACTGAGCAGCACTGATGTCTCGGGGGGCCACCGCCCCCCGAACCCCGATCACCGGTACCTGACACGGCCGGTGCGGTAAAGGAGAAACACCATGCCGAAGCCCAGCAAGGGCGCCCGTATGGGCGGCGGCGCGGCGCACGAGCGCGCCATGCTGCGGAACCTGGCCACCGCTCTCTTCGAGCACGGTCGCATCACCACGACCGAGGCCAAGGCCCGCCGGCTGCGTCCGTACGCCGAGCGACTGGTGACCAAGGCGAAGAAGGGCGACCTGCACAACCGCCGCCAGGTCATGCAGCTGATCTCGGACAAGAGCGTCGTGCACACGCTCTTCACCGAGATCGGCCCGCGGTACGAGAACCGCCCGGGTGGCTACACCCGGATCACCAAGATCGGTAACCGTCGCGGCGACAACGCCAAGATGGCGGTCATCGAGCTGGTCGAGGCGCTCACCGTGAAGCAGGAGGCGGTCGGCGAGGCCGAGGCGGCGACGAAGCGTTCCGCGAAGGACGTGGCCGGCGACGAGGCGGTGGCGGACCTGAAGAAGGACGCGGCGGAGGCCGAGGCCACCGAGGGTGCCGAGGCCGCCGAGGTCGAGGACGCCAAGCCGGAGGCCGAGGCCGACGGCGAGGCTGCGGCCGAGACCGAGGCTGAGGCCGAGGGCAAGGACGCCAAGGACGCCTGACGCGCGTTTCGTGCATGTCGACGGGCCCGTTCCCTCCGGGGGGAGCGGGCCCGTCGCGCTGGGAGGAACAGGGCTGTGAGTGACGAGGTGGCCGCCGGCTTCGTACGGGTGCGGCTGGACCTGTCGTACGACGGGAGCGGCTTCTCCGGCTGGGCGCGGCAGCGCGAGGGCCAGCGGACCGTACAGGAGGAGCTGGAGACCGCGCTGCAGGTCGTCCTGCGACAGCCCGCACCGTACGAGCTGACGGTCGCCGGGCGCACGGACGCCGGGGTGCACGCGCGCGGGCAGGTGGCGCACGTCGACCTGCCGGCGGAGGTGTGGGAGCAGCAGGGAGCGGCCGGCGAGCTGCTGCTGCGGCGGCTCGCCGGGCGGCTGCCGCACGACGTGCGGGTGTGGCGGGTCGCGGCGGCGCCGCCGCACTTCAACGCGAGGTTCTCGGCGATCTGGCGGCGGTACGTGTACCGGGTGGCCGACGACCCCGGCGGCGTCGACCCGCTGCTGCGCGGCCACGTGCTGTGGCACAACCGGCCGCTGGACGCCGACGCGATGAACGCGGCGGCGGAGCGGCTGCTCGGCGAACACGACTTCGCGGCGTTCTGCAAGCGCCGGGACGGGGCGACGACGATCCGGCGGCTGCTGGAGCTGCGCTGGGAGCGGCGGGCGGACGGGGTGCTGGAGGCGACGGTGCAGGCGGACGCCTTCTGCCACAACATGGTGCGGGCGCTGGTCGGCGCGATGCTCTTCGTCGGCGACGGGCACCGGGCGCCGGAGTGGGTGGGGCGGGTGCTGGCGGCGGCGGTGCGGGATTCGGCGGTGCAGGTGGTGCGGCCGCACGGGCTGACGCTGGAGGAGGTGGGGTATCCGGGGGCGGCGGAGCTGGCGGCGCGGAACCGCGCTTCGCGGCGGGTGCGCACGCTGGGCACGGGGTAGGGCCCCGGTTGCGCGCGGTTGCGTGCGCTTCCCCGAGGGCTTCGCCCTCGGGCCCCCGGCGGGGTGGCGCTGGGTGGGGGTGTCCCCGATCCCGCCCCTTCCCGAAACCGGGGGCTCCGCCCCCGGTCCCCCGGTTGCGCGCGGATGCGCGCGTTCCGCGGGGGCTTCGCCCCCGGACCCCCGGTTGCGCGCGGATGCGCGCGCTCCCCGGGGGCTTCGCCCCCGGACCCCCTGATTGCCCGCGGTCCGCAGGGGCTGTGCCCCCGTAGCCGTGGCCGCGGGCTGTGCCGCGGGATGGTGCCGGGTGGGCTTTGTCGCCCGCCTCCGTTGCGCCCGGCCCCCGCGGTCCGCGAGGGCTCCGGCCCCGGGGCCCCGGCTCCCCCGGGGGTCCGCGGGGGAGCGTGGGCCCCCGGAACCTCGCCCCCTGGCGGGTGACGCGGCCGCGTCGTCCCGTGTGGCACGGCACGGTGGGGCCGCTGGCTGGGTTGGGTGGGGCGTATGCGTTCCAAGGCCGTGCTCTGTGTGCTCCTCCTCGCCCTCCTCGCCGGCTGTGCCGGTTCCGGCGGAGCCGCCCGCTCCGACCGTCCGGACCGCGCGGGCGACGGCTGCCACGGCGCCGACGACTGCCTCGCCCGGATGACCCTCGCCGAGAAGGCCGGGCAGATGATCCAGCTCCAGAACGCCTTCCTCGACGACCCCCGCGACCTCGCCCGCCTCAGCATCGGCGCCATGCTCAGCGCCGGCGACGACGGCGGTCCCCGGGGCGGCGGGAACGACGCCGCCGCGTGGGCCGGCATGGTCGAGGGGTACCAGCGCGCCGCCCTGCGCAGCAGGCTCCGCGTTCCGCTGCTCTACGGCGCCGACGCCGTGCACGGCATGAGCGGCATCACCGGGTCCGTGATCTTCCCGCACCACATCGGCATGGGCGCCACCCGCGACCCCGCGCTCGTGGCGCGCGCCGAGCGGGTCGCGCGGGACGAGACCCTCGGCGCCGGGGTGCGGTGGGCGTTCACGCCGTGCGTGTGCGTGCCGCGGGACGTGCGGTGGGGGCGTACGTACGAGGGCTACGCCGAGGACCCCGGGGTCGTCGGGGAGCTGGGCGCCGCCTCGGTGCGCGGGTTCCAGGGCGACGCGCTGGGGCCCGGTTCCGTGCTGGCCACCGCCAAGCACTTCGTCGGCGACGGCGGCACCGCGTACGGCAGCGCCGCGGGCGAGGGGCGGCTCCTCGACCAGGGCGACGTACGGGTCGGCGAGGCCGAGCTGCGCCGGGTGCACCTCGCCCCGTACCGCGACGTGGTCGACGCGGGCGTCGGCTCGGTCATGGCGTCCTACAGCAGCGTCCGCGGCGTCAGGACGCACGGCGACCGGCGGCTGCTCACCGGCGTCCTCAAGGGCGAGCTGGGGTTCGAGGGCTTCGTCGTCAGCGACTACGACGCCGTGCAGCAGCTGCCCGGCGGGGAGCTGGCGGCGCAGGTGGCGCGCGCCGTCAACGCCGGCATCGACATGGTCATGGTCTCGAAGGACTACCGCGGCGTGCACCGGGCGATCACCGCCGGGGTGCGGGAGGGACGGATTCCGCGGGCCCGCGTCGACGACGCCGTACGCCGCATCCTGGACGTCAAGGAACGCCTCGGGTTCTTCGACGATCCGTTCACCGACCGCGCCCTGACCGCGAAAGTCGGCTCGCCCCGGCACCGGGCGGTCGCGCGGGAGGCGGTACGGGCCTCGCAGGTGCTGCTGCGCAACGAGGGCGGCGCGCTGCCGCTGCCGCGGCGCGGCTCGTACCGCATCGTCGTCGGCGGCAACGGCGCGGACGACCTGGGGCGGCAGCTCGGCGGCTGGTCGGTCGGCTGGCAGGGCGGCACGGGGCGGACGACGGAGGGGACGACGTTCCTGCAGGCGCTGCGCCGGGCGACAGCCGGCACGGGCATCGAGGTGGCCACGGAGGGGCGCGGCGACGTGGGGATCTGGGTGGGCGGCGAGGACCCGTACGCGGAGTGGTTCGGGGACTCCGAGACGCTGGCGCTGGGGGAGGAGAACGAGGCGGACCTCGCGGACGTGTGCGGGCGCGCGAAGACGTGCGTGGGGGTGCTGTACTCCGGGCGGCCGGTGGTGCTGGGCGGCGCGCTGGCGCGGACGGACGCCTTCGTGGCGGCGTGGCTGCCGGGGACGGAGGCGCGGGGCATCACGGACGCGCTGTTCGGGGCGGGGTTCAGCGGGCGGCTGCCGGTGACGTGGCCGCGCCGGGCGGCGGACGCCGCGGGGCGGTCGCGGGAGGCGGGGGCGGACCCGCTGTTCCGGTACGGGTACGGGATCCGGCCGTACTGACCGCGGCCCGTACGGCGCTGCCGGGCTGCTGCCGGGCGGCTCGCGCTGCTACCGGCCCGCTGATACCGCACCGCCGCGCCGCCCGGCGCCTGCCGCACCGCCCGGCGTCCTCCGCGCCGCCGCGCCGCTACCGCGCCGCCTGCGCCGGCTGTCCCGCGAACACCTCCCTGAATCCCTCCCGCCACGACGGGTGCCCCGGCTGCCACCCCAGCTCGCGCTTCGCCTTGTCGTTCGCCGCCCCCCGGCCCTCCGTCATCACCATCGCCAGCCACCGCCCCGCCGCGAACCGCGCCAGCCACACCGGCACCCGCCGCGGCGGTCGCGCGCCCATCGCCGCCGCCAGCCGCGGCAGCCACTCCCGCTGCGTCGCGGGGTCGTCGTCCGTGATGTTGTAGATGCCGGGCGTGCCCCGTTCCACCGCCGCGGCCGTCGCCTCCGCGGCGTCGTCGATGTGGATCAGGGACAGGACCCCCTCGCCGTTGCCCACCACCGGCAGGAGCCGTCTGCGTACCATCTCCGCCTGTTCGCCGCCCGGGTAGATGGTGGTGCCGGGGCCGTAGAAGCCGCCGTAGCGCAGCACGATCCCCTCGATGCCGGGGGCGGAGGTGACCGCGTCCTCCAGGTGCTTGATGGCGGCGAGGCACTGCTCGGTGCCGGCGGGCGGGTGGGAGTCGAGGGGGTCCTCCTCGGTCTTGACTCCGCCGCCTTCGCGCGCGTACGGCCAGCCGGCGAAGCTCTGCGCGACGAACCGCCGGGTGCCGGCGCCGGCCGCCGCCGCGAGCAGGTTGTCGGTGCCCTCGCTGCGCAGCCGGTTGGTGGTGGCGAAGACGTTGTCGAGGCGGCGGAGTTCGCGCGCGCCCAGGTCGGTCTGGTGGGACAGGGCGGTGGCCTCGTGGACGATCACCTCGGGGGTGGCGTCCGCCACGGCCTCCCGTACGGCCGCGGCGTCGAGGACGTCGAGCACGACCGGCTCCGCGCCCGCCGCGCGCAGCTGCTCCGTCTTCGCCTCGGTCGTCGTGGTGCCGGTGACGGTGTGCCCGGCCGCGGTGAGCAGGGGGACGAGCCGGCTGCCGAGGGCGCCCGTGGCGCCGGTGACCAGGATCTTCATGGCCCCAGCCGACCACCGCGCGCGGCGCCGCACCACGTGCGTTGCGCCGGTCGGGGGATGCCCGTCCCCCGAAAGACGGGCGCCGGCGCCCGGGCGGGCGGGTCCGCCCGGGCGGGTGCTACTGCTCGGTGGACTTCAGGGCCTGCTCCCGGCCGCGGTCCATGATGCGGCGGTAGACGTACGCGCCGGTGTCCCGGACCGCCTCGCTGGTCGGGGTGTCGTCGGCGGTGACGGACTTGCCGTCGGCGTAGCCGGCGATGGTGAAGTAGGCGTAGCGGCCGAGGGTGTTGCTCGTCAGCCGGCAGGCGGTGGCGCGGCAGAACTCCGGCACGCCGTCGCCGGGGAGCGACTCCAGGTTGCCGGTCGCCTGCTCGGCGGCGCGGCCGGCCGGGCCCTCGTCGGCGAAGACGGCGACGCCGACGGTGACGGCGCTGCCGTCGCGGGTGAACGTGGCGCGGAAGAGCCGGTCGCAGCCGTTGGCGCCGAGGACCTTGGCGAGCTTGGTGGAGGCGGCGGAGGCGCACTCGCGGGTGTGGTGGGTCGCCCTGCGCTCGTAGGTGTGGCCGCTGACGGTGATCTTCGCGTCGGGGAAGAAGCTGTCGACGGTCAGCGGGGCTGTGTCCTTGTCCGCGGAGGCGATGAACTCCTTGGGGTCCGGGGGCGGAGCCACGGACGAGAACGTCGGGTCGTCCTTCCCGCTCCCGCTCGCCGCGCCGGATATCCGGTCCTCCGAGGCGCTGCTCGCCGGATCGTCGTCACCCCCGGAGGTGGTGACGCCCGCCGCGGCCACCGCGCCCGCAATCACGACCGTGGCCAGCGCCCCGCCGACGATCATCAGCAGCCGCCGCTTCCGGCGCCGCTCGGCCGCCGCGGAGTCGGCGAGCGCACCCCAGTCGGGCGCGGGCCCGCCGGATCCCGGCGGGCCGAAGCCCGATCCCTGCCCCTGCCCCCCGGGGCCGCCGTAGCCCCCCTGCCCGAAGCTCATGGCGGGCATCTTAACCGGGTCCGCCGTCACCCGGACGGCGGTGTGGGGGCCCGGGCCGGCGGACCGCCTGGCGGTGGACGCGCGAGGGGCGGCCCGGCCGTACGGGACCGGTGCGGCCGGTGGGGCGGAAAACCCGTTTCGCCGCGCCGCCGCGTGCCGCGAGGATGAGGGCATGGGACACCTGGAGGCCGCGCACCTGGAGTACTACCTGCCGGACGGGCGGCCGCTGCTCGGCGACGTCTCGTTCCGCGTCGGCGAGGGCGCCGCCGTGGCGCTGGTGGGGGCCAACGGCGCCGGGAAGACGACCCTGCTTCGGCTGCTCGCCGGCGAACTGCGCCCGCACGGCGGCAGCGTGTCCACCGGCGGCGGGCTGGGCGTGATGCCGCAGTTCGTCGGCTCGGTGCGGGACGAGCGTACGGTGCGCGACCTGCTGGTGTCCGTCGCGCAGCCGCGGATCCGCACCGCCGCCGCGGCCGTCGACGAGGCGGAACTCGCCCTCATGGAGCGGGACGACGAGGCCGCGCAGCTCGCGTACGCGCAGGCGCTGAGCGACTGGGCCGAGGCCCGCGGCTACGAGGCGGAGACGCTCTGGGACAAGTGCACGACGGCCGCCCTCGGCGTGCCGTACGAGCGGGCCCAGTGGCGCGAGGTGCGCACGCTGTCGGGCGGCGAGCAGAAGCGGCTGGTGCTGGAGGCGCTGCTGCGCGGTACGGACGAGGTGCTGCTGCTCGACGAGCCGGACAACTACCTGGACGTGCCCGGCAAGCTGTGGCTGGAGGGGCAGCTGCGCGAGACGCCGAAGACCGTGCTGTTCGTCAGCCACGACCGGGAGCTGCTGGCGCGCAGCGCGGAGAAGATCGTCAGCGTGGAGCCGGGCGCCGCGGGCAGCGACGTGTGGGTGCACGGGGGCGGCTTCGGCACGTACCACCAGGCGCGCAAGGAGCGCTTCGAGCGCTTCGAGGAACTGCGGCGGCGGTGGGACGAGGAGCACGCGAAGCTCAAGCGGCTGGTGATGATGTACAAGCAGAAGGCCGCGTTCAACTCCGACATGGCCTCGCGCTACCGGGCCGCGCAGACGCGGCTGCGGAAGTTCGAGGAGGCGGGCCCGCCGCTGGCGCCGCCGCGGGAGCAGGACATCCGGATGCGGCTGCGCGGCGGGCGTACCGGGGTACGGGCGATCACGTGCGCGGAGCTGGAGCTGACCGGGCTGATGCGGCCGTTCTCGCTGGAGGTCTTCTACGGCGAGCGGGTCGCGGTGCTCGGCTCGAACGGCTCGGGGAAGTCGCACTTCCTGCGGCTGCTGGCCGGGAGCCCCGCGGGAGAGGCAGTGGGCCACGCCGGCGCGTGGAAGCTGGGCGCGCGCGTGGTGCCGGGGCACTTCGCGCAGACCCACGCGCACCCGGAGCTGGCGGGGCGCTCGCTGCTGGACATCCTGTGGAAGGACCACGCGAAGGACAGGGGCGCGGCGATGCCGGCCCTCCGCCGCTACGAGCTGGACCGCGCGGCGGAGCAGCCCTTCGACCGGCTCTCCGGCGGGCAGCAGGCGCGGTTCCAGATCTTGTTGTTGGAGCTGGCGGGGGCGACGGCGTTGCTGTTGGACGAGCCCACGGACAACCTGGACCTGGAGAGCGCGGAGGCGTTGCAGGAGGGTCTGGAGGCGTACGAGGGGACGGTGCTGGCGGTGACGCACGACCGCTGGTTCGCGCGCAGCTTCGACCGGTTCCTGCTCTTCGGCGCGGACGGCCGGGTGCGGGAGACGGCGGAGCCGGTGTGGGACGAGGGGCGGGTGGCCCGGCGGCGGTGATCTTGAGGTGCGCTCTCGGTTGCGGTGGTGGGGCGGGGGTGTTTTGACCTGGTGGTGCGGGCACCGGTATTCTGCTGGTTCGTTGTGCGTATTGGCTGCTCGTTCTCACGCGTGAGGCCGTTACGCCTGGTCCACCAGGGCGATTTACCAGCGATCAGCTGTCGGTTTGCGTCGCCGACTCGGTCTTCTGCTGCCGTGATCTCCGGGTGACCTTGTCAGAGAACACTCACTGAAGAAGCGAAGGCTACGACCGTGCGTACGTACAGCCCCAAGCCCGGCGACGTCCAGCGTCAGTGGCACGTCATCGACGCCACCGACGTCGTACTGGGCCGCCTGGCCTCCCAGGTCGCCCAGCTGCTGCGTGGCAAGCACAAGCCGGTGTACGCGCCTCACGTCGACGCTGGTGACTTCGTCATCATCATCAACGCCGACAAGGTGCACCTCTCCGGCGACAAGCGGACCCAGAAGCTCGCCTACCGTCACTCCGGCTACCCCGGCGGCCTCCGTTCCGTCCGCTACGACGAGCTGATGGACAAGAACCCGGAGAAGGCCGTCGAGAAGGCCGTCCGCGGCATGCTGCCGAAGAACACGCTGGGCCGTCAGATGCTCAGCAAGCTGAAGGTGTACCGCGGTGCCGAGCACCCGCACGCCGCCCAGCAGCCGGTCCCGTATGAGATCAACCAGGTCGCGCAGTAGTCCCGGCCACACCCCCTAGAGACAGAGAAGCTGAGGAGAATCGTGGCTGAGACCACCGCTGAGGCGCCCGTCGAGGACGTCGAGGAGTACACCACCGAGACGCCCGCCGAGGACTACACCACCGAGTCCGTCGCGGCGCACTTCGGCGACCCGCAGCCGGCCGCGGGCACCGGCCGCCGCAAGAACGCCATCGCCCGGGTGCGCATCGTCCCCGGCTCCGGCAAGTGGAAGATCAACGGCCGCACCCTTGAGGGCTACTTCCCGAACAAGGTGCACCAGCAGGAAGTCAACGAGCCCTTCAAGGTGCTGGAGCTGGACGACCGCTACGACGTCGTCGCGCGCATCGCCGGCGGCGGCATCTCCGGTCAGGCCGGCGCGCTGCGCCTGGGCGTGGCGCGGGCGCTGAATGAGGCGGACGCCGACAACAACCGCGGCCCGCTCAAGAAGGCCGGCTTCCTGACCCGTGACGACCGTGCGGTCGAGCGGAAGAAGGCCGGTCTGAAGAAGGCCCGTAAGGGAACGCAGTACAGCAAGCGCTGATCATCGTACTGCTATCGTGCTCGGCCCCGGCGGCCTCCGGAGCGATCCGGAAGCCGCCGGGGCGCGCTTGTATGGTCGGCATACGGTCGACGGGTATGGTCGCGTGAGGACTATTAACGGTCAGTAGTCGACCATATCTGCTCAGTTTTGAGCACTCGGGAGCACTCGGAGGAGATCAGTGGGACGACTCTTCGGCACCGATGGCGTGCGCGGCGTCGCCAACGCGGACCTCACCGCGGAGATGGCCCTCGGGCTGTCCGTGGCGGCGGCGCACGTGCTCGCCGTCGCCGACGCCGCCCAGCCGGCCGGCCAGCGCCCGAAGGCGGTGGTCGGGCGCGATCCGCGGGCGTCCGGAGAGTTCCTGGAGGCGGCCGTCGTCGCCGGACTGGCCAGTGCGGGCGTCGACGTGCTGCGCGTCGGCGTGCTGCCGACCCCCGCGGTCGCGTACCTCACCGGCGCGCTCGGCGCCGACCTCGGCGTGATGCTCTCCGCCAGCCACAACCCGATGCCCGACAACGGCGTCAAGTTCATCGCCCGCGGCGGCCACAAGCTCTCCGACGAGCTGGAAGACGAGATCGAGGCGCTCTACCACAAGCACGAGCGCGGCGAGCCCTGGCGGCGCCCCACGGGTGCCGGCGTCGGCCGCGTCCAGCGCTACGAGGAGGGCTTCGACCGCTACGTCGCCCACCTCCTCGGCGTGCTCCCGCACCGCCTCGACGGGCTCAGGGTCGTCGTAGACGGCGCCCACGGCGCCGCCGCCCGCGTCTCCCCGGAGGCGTTCCAGCGGGCCGGCGCCGAGGTGATCCCCATCGGCACCGACCCCACCGGCCTCAACATCAACGACGGCTACGGCTCCACCCACCTCGACCAGCTGCGCGCCGCCGTCGTCGAACACGGCGCCGACCTCGGCATCGCCCACGACGGCGACGCGGACCGCTGCCTCGCCGTCGACGCCGCCGGGCAGGAAATCGACGGCGACCAGATCCTCGCCGTCCTCGCCCTCGGCCTGCGCGAGGCCGGCCGGCTGCGCAAGAACACCGTCGTCGCCACCGTCATGTCCAACCTCGGCTTCAAGCTCGCGCTGGAGCGCGAGGGCGTCGAGCTGATCCAGACCGCGGTCGGCGACCGCTACGTGCTGGAGGAGATGAAGCGCGGCGGCTACGCGCTGGGCGGCGAGCAGTCCGGCCACGTCATCGTCCTCGACCACGCCACCACCGGCGACGGCACCCTCACCGGCCTGCTGCTCGCCTCCCGGGTGGCGGCCAGCGGGCGGCCGCTGGCGGAGCTGGCGGCGGTGATGGAGCGGCTGCCGCAGGTGCTGATCAACGTACGGGACGTGGACAAGGCGCGGGCCGCCGGCTCCGCGGAGCTGCGCCAGGCGGTCGTCGAGGCGGAGCGGGAGCTGGGCGCGACGGGGCGGGTGCTGCTGCGGTCGTCGGGTACGGAGCCGGTGGTGCGGGTCATGGTGGAGGCGGCCGACATCGACCAGGCGCGGTCGGTGGCGGGGCGGCTGGCGGACGTGGTGAAGTCGGCGCTGGGCTGAGGGACGGCCGGCGGTCGCCGTGCGCCGTGCGCTGTACGGGGCCGGGCCGCCGTCTGCCCGTACGGGAACGGGCCGCGTGCCGCGTACGGCGTACGGCCGTCAGAGCCGCCGGTGCGGCTGGTGCGGGTGGTGTGCGTGGTGCGCTGCCCGCGTCTGCCGCAGGTGCTGGCCGAGGGTCTGCTCCGTATGCCGGGCCCAGTACAGCTTCTGCCCCAGCAGCGTCAGCGTGCCCGCGACGACGATGCCCAGCAGGTTGAGCAGCAGCTGCTCGGCCGAGCCGCGGGCCTGGTTCCACTGCGCGTAGCTGAGCGCGACCCCCGCGTTGGCCGCCGCCGGCACGGTCGTCACCGAGATGGCGACCCCCACCAGCGCCCCCGACTTCGACGTCGTCAGCGACAGCGTGCCCGCGACGCCCGCCAGCAGGGCCACGATGAACGAGTACCAGCCCGGCGCCCAGATGAACCCCGTCTGCGGCCGTGCAGCGTCCAGATGTGCCGCCGTGAACAGCCCGAGCACGTCCATGAGCAGGCTGAACACCACCGTCAGCGCCACCGCCGCCGTGAACCCGGCCAGCAGCGTGCCCAGCGACCGCGCCGCCAGCCGCGACCGCCGCTGCACCAGCGCCACGCACACCCCCGCCAGCGGCCCGAACTCCGGCCCCACCGCCATCGCCCCGACGACGAGGATCGCGCTGTCGATCATCACGCCGCACGACGCCAGCAGCGTGGCGACGCCGAGCAGGGCGAGGAACGTGAGCGACAGCGCCGACTCCTCGTCCGTCTCCTCGACCAGCGACTCCCACACCACCGCGTCCGCCGCCTCGCCCGGCGCGGCCTCCTCGGCGCGGTCGGCGCGGCGCGAGAGCGTCAGGCCGAGGTGCTCGACGCAGACCGCCCCCTCCTCGTACAGCCCGCGCCCGCGCAGCTCCTGCAGCAGCCTGTCGGCGGCCTCGCGGACCACGTCGCACAGCACGACGTCGCCCTCGGGGTCGCGGGAGGCCCCGCGGAGCACGGCGAGGTGGGCGGTGCCGGCGGTTTCCTGCAGGAGCCCGACGACGTCGTCGGTACGGACGGCGGGGCACTGGATCCGCAGGTGCAGCATGGCTGGAGGCTAGCCGCTGCCGGTGCGCGGCCCGGGTATTACAGCTTGCGCAGCGACAGCCGCTGGACCTTGTGGTCCGGGCCCTTGCGCACGATGAGGGTGGCGCGGCCACGGGTCGGGGCGATGTTCTGGCGCAGGTTGGGCTCGTTGATCGTGCGCCAGTTGCGCTCCCCGTACGCCATCGCCTCGGCCTCCGGCACCTCGGCGTAGCGGCGGAAGTACGACAGCGGGTTCTGGAAGGCCGTCTCGCGCAGCTTGCGGAACCGCTCCATGTACCAGCGCGCGACGTCCTCGGTGCGCGCGTCCACGTAGACGCTGAAGTCGAAGAAGTCGGCGAGCGCGACGCGGGTGCGGCCGTCGTGGCCCGGGAGCGCGGGCTGCAGCACGTTCAGGCCCTCGACGATGAGGATGTCGGGGCGCTGCACCTTCAGCCGCTCGCCGGCGACGATGTCGTAGGTGAGGTGGGAGTAGACGGGCGCGGTGACCTCGTCCTTCCCGGACTTCACGTCGGCGACGAAGCGCGTCAGCGCGCGGCGGTCGTACGACTCGGGGAAGCCCTTGCGCGACATCAGCCCGCGGGCCGCCAGCTCGGCGTTAGGCAGCAGGAAGCCGTCGGTGGTGACCAGCTCCACGCGCGGGTGCTCGGGCCAGCGCGCGAGCAGCGCCTGCAGCAGCCGGGCGACGGTCGACTTGCCGACGGCGACGCTGCCGGCGAGACCGATGACGAAGGGCGTGCCGGACTGCGGGCCGGCGGCGGCGCCGGGGCCGCCGAGGAAGGTGTTGACGGCGTGCCGGAGGCCGTGGGTGGCGCCGACGTAGAGGTTGAGCAGCCGGGAGAGCGGCAGGTAGACGTCCCGCACCTCGTCCAGGTCGATCACGTCGCCGAGGCCGCGCAGCCGCTCGACCTCGGCGGCGGTCAGGGGCAGCGGCGTCCGGTCCCGCAGGGCGCTCCACTCGGCGCGGGAGAGGTCGACGTAGGGGGAGGGGCTGTGCGTGCTCGTCGGCGAGGCCACGGGGCCATTGTGCGCGGGGGCGAGTTGGGCCGCGCGGGCGGGGGCGTACGGGCGGGGCGCGCGGGTCCGGGGGGCCCCGCCTCTGGCCGGGGGAGGGGCGGGCGGATACGATCCGGATGCCTATTCGATTCGCGGGGATTCTGGTGGGGGACGACAAGATGTCCGTACTGCAGGCTGCGTGGAGCCGGAGATCCGAGCGGCTCGCCGCGGCAAAGGGCCGGCGGCGGCGGGCCCGGGCGGCGCGGGAGGCGTTCGCGGAGCGCGTCCGGGACGACCTCGCGGCGGAGCTGCCGGACGAGGACTTCAGGGAGGACCTCGTCGAGGCGCTGGAGCTGTACCGCGTGGGCAGCAGGCCGGACTGCGAGGAGGCCGAGTACCTGGGCCTGCTGCGGGAAGCGGTGGAGCGGACGGCGCGGGGCCGGTAGGCCGGGATCGCCCCCCGGCGGGGCTCACCCTTCGGCGATGACGACGGCGGAGGCGACGCCGGCGTCGTGGCTGAGCGACACGTGCCAGCTGCGCACCCCCAGCTCGGCGGCCCGCGCCGCGACGGTGCCGCGGACGCGCAGATGGGGCCGCCCGTTGTCGTGCACGCACACCTCGGCGTCGTGCCAGTGCAGCCCCGGCGGCGCCCCCAGCGCCTTGGCCAGCGCCTCCTTCGCCGCAAACCGCACCGCCAGCGACGCCGTCCCCCGCCGCCCCCCGTCGGGCAGCACCTGCTCCGCGGGCAGGAACAACCGGTCCAGCAACTCCGGCGTCCGCTCCAACGCGGCCCCGAACCGCCCCACCTCGGCGACGTCGATGCCGACTCCGACGATTCCGCTCATGCGCGGCAGGGTATCCGGTGGGGCCCCGCAGGCGGTGCGGTCACGGTGTGCCTTCGCCGTCGCCCTCGGGTGCGGGCCTGTACGGGATGACCGCCCCCAGACGGTCTTGCCGATTCCTCCGGCTCGTGGCGTGACGCCCCACACGTCGGCAAGCGCGTCGACGATCCGCAGACCGCGGTCGTCCTCCGCGTCGTCGGGCTCGTGTGTGAGGACGGGTGACGTGGGGGCGGCGTCATCGACTTCCACCTGGAGTCGACCGCCTCCGCGGGTGACTCGTACGAGGAAGCGACGGTCGGGTAGGCGGCCGTGGCGCACGGCGTTGACCGTCAGCTCGGCCGCGACCTGTGCGGCGTCGCAGATCGCCGCACGGTCGATGCCCCAGCCGGCGAGCGTGTCGGCGACGTCTCTCCGTGCTTGTCGCTGAGGGAGGGGAGGCGGTGAGCGGTAAGGGGGTGGCGGTCATGGTGCCTCGCTGTCGTGAGCGCGGTGAGTAGCGGCGACATGACCCATAGTGGACCGGTGGACCGGTGGACCGGTGGACCGGTCCAATCATGGGATATTTAGCGGTCTCCGCCCATCGGGTACTCATCGCTGCGTTCCCACAACTCCCCGGGCGTGACGCGCTCTTCGCACACGAGCGGCTGCCCGGCACCGTCGTACGCAGTGTGCAGGTCCACCGCGACCGCCAGCGGCAGTGACCGCTCCAGATGCTCCGCTTCGGCCGCCGTGGCCAGCCGCACGCTGGCGAGGTCGACGCCGCGGGCGGGTGGGCGGCCGGTCTGCCGGGTGACGTAATGCGTGGTGCCCTCCGCCAGCGGGCCCGACTGCGCGAGCCGCGGGCACGCCGCGGCCACGTCCGGGGGAAACCAGGCGCTCACATATGTCAGCGGGGTGTCGTCCTCCAGCACCACCAGCCGGTCCCTGCGCAGCGCCCGCTCACCCGGCTCCAGCCTCAGCTCCCGCGCCACGTGCGGCGGCGGCTCCTCCTCGCCGGGGCGGCCCACGCGGCGGAACGGATGGCCGCCCGCGAGCCGGCTGCTCCCCGCAGCCCGGTGCCCGGCAGGCCGGGCCAACGGCGTGTCCACGACCCGGAAGCCCTGACCCTGCCGCTCCCGGTCGATCAGCCCGTCCAGCCGCAGCACGTCCATCGCCTTGATGGCGGTGGCGCGCGAAACGCCCCAGCGCTCGCACAACTCCCGTTGCGAAGGAACCAACGCCCCTGGCCGCAGCTCACCTTCGGTGATCCGCACGCGGATCCAGTCCGCGATCTGCTCGTACTTCAGTATGGCCATGCGCCCTCCAGATGGCTTCCGATGCACTGGACTGGTCAACCGGTCAAGAGAGAGCATTGCCGACATGAGTGTCACACCCCAAGTCGCCCCCGAGATCCTGCACTTCTACGGCACCGCTTTCGACGAGGCCACCCGGCTCACCGGCACCGCGGACGGGCGGCTGGAGCTGGTGCGTACGCGGGAGCTGCTGCGGCGGCACCTGCCCGGGGCGCCGGCCGACGTGCTCGACGTGGGCGGCGGGCCCGGGGCGCATGCGGCGTGGCTGGTGGGGGACGGGTACCGGGTACACGTCGTCGACCCCGTGCCGCGGCACGTCGAGGCCGCCGGCGACACCGGGGCCACCGCGGAGCGCGGGGACGCCCGCGCGCTGCCGGTGGCCGACGCCTCGTACGACGTCACGCTCGTCCTGGGGCCGCTGTACCACCTGCTGGAGCGCGCCGAGCGCGACCGGGCGCTGGCCGAGGCGCGGCGCGCCACCCGGCCCGGAGGGCTCGTCGCCGCGGCGGCGATCGGCCGGTACGCGTCGCTCTTCGAGCACACCGCCACCACGCTCCTCGCCCAGGACCGCGTCCACGATGCCGTACGCGACATCCTGGCCACCGGCCGCCACGACCCCGGCCGCAAGGGGTTCACCGCCGCCTACTTCCACACCGCGGCGGAGCTGGAGGGCGAACTGCGCGACACGGGGCTGGGCGACGTGACCGTGTACGGGGTCGAAGGGCCGGGGTGGGGGCAGGTGAAGGCCGTCGAGCAGCACGGCGGGGGGCTGATGGCAGCGGACCACCCGGTCTTCGAGGCGGCGCTGCGCGCGGCGCGGCTGGCGGAGGGGCATCCCGAGCTGCTGGCCGCGGCGTCGCACCTGCTGGCCGTCGCCCGCCGCTGACGGACACCCGGCTGCGGCCCTCGCCGGGGCCGTGGAGGATGGGGGCATGAGGACCGCGTACGGGGTGGAGACGGTACGGAGTGCCGAGGCGGCGCTCATGGCGGAGTTGCCCGCGGGGGCGCTCATGCAGCGGGCGGCGGCCGGGCTGGCCGCCGCGGCCGCGGGGCTGCTGGGACGGGTGTACGGGCGGCGGGTGGTGCTGCTGGTGGGCAGCGGGGACAACGGCGGGGACGCGCTGTACGCCGGCGCGCGGCTGGCGCGGCGCGGGGCGCGGGTGACGGCGGCGCAGCAGGGGGAGCGGCTGATGGAGCGGCAGCTCGACCCGGCCGCGGCGCGGCTGCTGCGGGCGCACCTGGAGGAGCTGGGGGTGGAGGTGCACACCGAGTGCCGGGTGCGGGGGGTGCGGACGGGCCCGGCGCCGTCCGGGGGCGGGGGGCGGACCGCCACCGGCGTCGAACTCGCCGACGGCTACGTCCTCGACGCCCGGCTCGTCGTCCTCGCCTGCGGCGTCCGGCCCCGCGTCGGGCTCGCCCGGGCCGCCGGGCTCGACGTCGCCAAGGGCGTCGTCGTGGACGACGAACTCCGCACCTCCGACCCCGCCGTCCACGCCATCGGCGACTGCGCCGAGCACGCCGGGGTCCTCTACGGCCTCGCCACCCCCGCGCTCGAACAGGCCGACCTCCTCGCCCGGGTCCTCACCGGCGCCGGCGGCGACGGGTCCGGCCGTACGCACCGCTACGCCGGCACCCGCGCGCTGACCCGCCTCACCCTCCCCGCCGCCGACGGCTCCCTCGACCTCGCCGCCTTCGGCGAGACCGAGCCGGCCCCCGGCGACGACGTCGTGCACCTCGCCGACGCCACCCGCCGCGTCTACCGCAAGGTCGTCGTCCGCGCCGACCGCCTCGTCGGCGGCATCCTCCTCGGCGACCTCGGCGCGGTCGGCTCCCTCGCCCGCGCGTGGGAGGGCGACGAGCCGCTGCCCGCCGACGCCCCGCTGCACCACCTGCTCATCGACCACCTCGGAGGCTCCTGACGATGGCGACCACCACGACCCATCCGTCCCGCACCATCGTGCTCGTCGGTCACGGCATGGTCGGGCAGCGCTTCCTCGAAGCGCTCGCCGAGCACGGCGTCACCGACAGCGACCGCGTCGTCGTCTTCTGCGAGGAGCCCCGCCCCGCCTACGACCGCATGCACCTGACCTCCTACTTCTCCGGCACCAGCCCCGACGAGCTGTCCGTCACCCCCGACGACTTCATGGCCGGGCACGGCATCGAGCTGCACGTCGGCGACCCCGCCGTCGCCGTCGACCGCGAGGCGCGCACCGTCACCTCCGCCGCCGGCCGCACCGTCGGCTACGACGTGCTGGTGCTGGCGACCGGCTCGTACCCCTTCGTCCCGCCGGTCCCCGGCAAGGACGCCCGCGGCTGCTTCGTGTACCGCACCGTCGACGACCTGCTGGCCATCGAGGCGTACGCGCAGGGCGCGGCCGCCGGCGTCGTCGTCGGCGGCGGGCTGCTCGGGCTGGAGGCGGCGGGTGCGCTGCAGGGGCTGGGGCTGCGGACGCACATCGTGGAGTTCGCGCCCCGGCTCATGCCCGTCCAGGTCGACGAGGGCGGCGGCGCCGCGCTGCGCCGCACCATCGGCGACATGGGGCTCGACGTGCACACCGGTGTCGCGGGGAAGGAGATCCGCACCGACGCGGCGGGCGCGGTCACGGCGATGGAGCTGTCCGACGGCTCGGCCGTCGACGCGGACCTCGTCGTCTTCTCCGCCGGGGTACGCCCCCGCGACCAGCTCGCCCGCGAGGCGGGCCTGGCCGTCGGCGAGCGCGGCGGCGTCACCGTGGACGAGCGGTGCCGGACCTCCGACCCCGCGGTCTTCGCGATCGGGGAGTGCGCGCAGGCCGCCGACGGCCGGGTGTACGGTCTGGTGGCGCCCGGGTACGAGATGGCGGAGACCGCCGCCGCCACGATCGCGGCCGAGCCGGCGGCGGCCGAAGCCGACGCCGAAACCGACACCAACACCGGGGCCGAAGCCGCGGCGGACCGGACCTTCACCGGCGCCGACACCTCCACCAAGCTCAAGCTCCTCGGCGTCGGCGTCGCCTCCTTCGGCGACGCCCTCGGCGCCGCCGACGGCTGCCTCGACGTCGTCTACTCCGACTCCCGTGCCGGCCTGTACAAGAAGCTCGTCGTCGACCGCGACGGCACCCTCCTCGGCGGCGTCCTCGTCGGCGACACCGACGCGTACGGCATGCTGCGCCCGCTCACCGGCAGCGTGCCGCCCGTCCCGCCCGAGCAGCTGGTGCTGCCCCCGGGCGCCGGCGCCCCCGCCGCCCTCGGGCCGTCCGCGCTCCCGGACGACGCGGTCGTCTGCAACTGCCACAACGTCACCAAGGCCGCGATCCGCGGCGCCGTCGCCGACCACGACTGCACCACCGTCCGCGAGGTCGGGAAGTGCACCCGCGCCGGCTCCGGCTGCGGCTCCTGCGAGAAGGTGCTCGCCGCCCTCGTCAACGACGAGCTGGAGGCGCGCGGCGTGGCCGTCGACAAGGGCCTGTGCGGCTGCTTCGCCCACACCCGGACCGAGCTGTACGAGATCGTCCGCGTCAAGCGCATCAGCTCCTACGTCCGCCTCCTCGACGAGCACGGCCGCGAGGAGGCCCGCAGCGGCGACGGCTGCGAGGTGTGCAAGCCGGCCGTGGCCTCGATCCTCGCCTCCCTCGCGCCGGTCATCGGCGCCGACGGCTACGTACTCGACGGCGAACAGGGCGCGCTGCAGGACACCAACGACCACTTCCTCGCCAACCTCCAGCGCAACGGCTCGTACTCCGTCGTCCCGCGCGTGCCCGGCGGCGAGATCACCCCCGAGAAGCTGATCGTGCTCGGCGAGGTGGCGCGCGAGTTCGGGCTCTACACGAAGATCACCGGCGGCCAGCGCATCGACCTCTTCGGCGCCCGCGTCGACCAGCTCCCCGCGATCTGGGCCCGCCTCGTCGACGCCGGGTTCGAGTCCGGGCACGCGTACGGCAAGGCGCTGCGCACCGTGAAGTCCTGCGTCGGGTCCACCTGGTGCCGCTACGGCGTGCAGGACAGCGTCCGCATGGCCATCGACCTGGAGCTGCGCTACCGCGGGCTGCGCTCCCCGCACAAGCTGAAGGCCGCCGTCTCCGGCTGCTCCCGCGAGTGCGCCGAGGCGCAGAGCAAGGACTTCGGCGTCATCGCCACCGCGAACGGCTGGAACCTGTACGTCTGCGGCAACGGCGGCGCCACCCCGCGCCACGCCGACCTGCTCGCCCAGGACCTCTCCGACGAGGAGCTGATCCGGCTCATCGACCGGTTCCTGATGTTCTACATCCGCACCGCCGACCGGCTGGAGCGCACCTCGGTGTGGCTGGAGCGGCTGGAGGGCGGGCTCGACCACCTGCGGGACGTCGTCGTGGCCGACTCGCTCGGCATCGGCGCCGAGCTGGAGGAGCTGATGGCCGCGCACGTCGCGCACTACCGCGACGAGTGGGCCGCCACCCTGGCCGACCCGGAGCGGCTGGCGCGCTTCGTGTCGTTCGTCAACGCGCCGGGCGTGCCCGACCCCAGCGTGCAGTTCGTCCCCGAGCGCGACCAGGTCAAACCCGATCTCACCCTGCTGTCAGGCCCCGCCATCCCGGTGCGCGGGGCGCTGGAAGGAGCCTCCGCATGACCACGACGATGACGACGGCGGACTCCCCGGCGCGGACCCTGCTGCGCGTCGAGATCCGCACCGCGGCCGGCTGGCACCCGGTGTGCGACCTCAACCTGCTCACCCACGGCCGCGGCGTCGCCGCGCTGCTCCCGGACGGCACCCAGGCCGCGGTCTTCCTCGGCCGCACCGGCGACGTCTACGCGATCGGCAACCGCGACCCGTTCACCGGGGCGTACGTGCTGTCGCGGGGGCTGCTGGGCTCGGCGCCCTCCGCCCAGGGGAGCCGGCCGTTCGTGGCGTCGCCGCTGCTGAAGCAGCGCTTCGACCTGGCGACGGGGCGCTGCCTGGACGACGAGGAGGTGGCGGTGCCCGCGTACCCCGCGCGGATCGCGGAGGTGGCGGCGTAGCGGGGGTACGCACCCGGGGGACCGGCCCCTACGCACCGGGGGCGCGGCCCGTACGGACCGCGGGCGCGGCCCCCTCCCGCCGCGGGCCGCCGCGCCACCACCGGGCCCGCCGCGCCGCCCCCGGGCTACCGTTCGCCCCATGGGGTACACCGACGCCGACCTCGAACGCTGGGCCCCCGAGCCTGACAAGCGCCCCGGCCGCACCGCCTTCCAGCGCGACCGCGCCCGCGTGCTGCACTCCGCCGCGCTGCGCCGGCTCGCCGGCAAGACCCAGGTCGTCACGCCCGGCGTCGACGGCGAGGGCGAGGTTGGGGGTACCCCCGCCAGTGAGGGCGTAGCCGGCGGGGGAGGCCGGACCGTGACGTTCGCCGACGCCACGCCCCGCACCCGCCTCACGCACTCGCTGGAGTGCGCCCAGGTCGGCCGCGAGCTGGGCGCCGCCCTCGGCTGCGACCCCGACCTCGTCGAGGCCGCGTGCCTCGCGCACGACCTCGGGCACCCGCCGTTCGGGCACAACGGCGAGCAGGTCCTCGACGAGCTGGCCGCGCCCTGCGGCGGCTTCGAGGGCAACGCGCAGTCGCTGCGGCTGCTCACCCGGCTGGAGCCCAAGCGCTTCACCGCCGACGGCCGGCCCGTCGGGCTCAACCTCACCCGGGCGGCCCTGGACGCCGCGACCAAGTACCCCTGGCCGCGCAGCGGCCACCCGGCCGGACCGGACGCGGCCAAGTTCGGCGTCTACCCCGACGACCTGCCGGTCTTCACCTGGGTGCGGGAGGGGGTGCCCGCGCCGCGCACCTGCTTCGAGGCGCAGGTCATGGACTGGTCCGACGACGTGGCGTACTCCGTGCACGACGTCGAGGACGGCCTGCACGCCGGCCACCTCGACCCCGCGATGCTGCTCGCCGGGCCGGAGCGCGCCGAGGTCCTCGGCGTCGCCGCCGGCCGCTACGCCCCGGGCACGGCGGCGGCCGAACTCGCCGACGCGCTCGACCGGCTGCTGGCCCAGGAGTGGTGGCCGCACGGCTACGACGGCACCGCCGCCGCGCAGGCCCGCCTCAAGGACGCCACCAGCCAGCTCATCGGCCGCTTCTGCCTCGCCGCCGAGGGCGCCACGCGTGCCGCGTACGGCACGGGCCCGCTCTCCCGCTACGCGGCCGAGCTGATCGTGCCGCGCGCGGCGCGGCTGGAGTGCGCGGTGCTCAAGGCGGTCGCGGACCGGTTCGTGATACAGCGGCCGGACCAGGCGCGGCTGCGGGCGGACCAGCGGGTCGTGCTGGCGGAGCTGGCGGAGGCGCTGACGGCGGGGGCGCCGGAGGGGCTCGACCCGCAGTTCCGCGCGCTGCACGCGGCGGCGGCGGACGACGCGGGGCGGCTGCGGGCGGTGGTGGACCAGATCGCGGCGCTGACGGACGCGGCGGCGCGGCGGCTGCACGCCCGCCTGACGGGGTGACCGGCGAGATCCGGCCGACCCCGCGCCGGTGGGCGCGGGGGCGGGCGCGGACCCGGGAGCGCCCCCGGCCGCGTACCGGGGCGAGGTTCCCCGTTCGTACCCGGTCGTCACCGCCCCCACCAGCCCGTTTCGCCCCCATCCGCCCCTGCTCCGCGGCCCGCCCCCGGACCGGCCCGCGGCCCGCCGGCCCCGTGCACGGCTCCGTCCGCCCGCGCAGCCCTGGCGCGCCAGCCCCTTCCGCCACCACGCCGCGTGCGGGAGGCTCGCGGTGGCGGCAACGCGGCCGGGGACACGGCAAAATGGATGGTCGGGGCCCGGGAGCCAGAGGAGGGCGTGAAGTGGTCGACGCACATCAGACGTTCGTCATCGTCGGAGGAGGACTGGCCGGAGCGAAAGCGGCGGAGACGCTGCGCTCGGAGGGATTCACCGGCCGGGTCATCCTCATCGGCGACGAGCACGACCACCCGTACGAGCGACCGCCGCTGTCCAAGGGCTACCTCCTCGGCAAGGAAGAGCGCGACAGCGTCTTCGCCCAGCCGCCCGGCTGGTACGCCGAGGCCGAGGTCGAGCTGCACCTCGGCCAGACCGTCACCGCGCTGGACCGCGCCGCGAAGGCCGTGACCCTCGGCGACGGCACCCGGGTGCACTACGACAAGCTGCTCCTGGCCACCGGCGCCGAGCCGCGCCGGCTGGACATCCCCGGCACCGACCTCGCCGGCGTCCACCACCTGCGCCGCCTCGCCCACGCCGAGCTGCTGCGCGGCGTCCTCGCCGCCCTCGGCCGCGACAACGGGCACCTCGTCATCGCCGGCGCCGGCTGGATCGGCCTGGAGGTCGCCGCGGCGGCGCGCACGTACGGGGCGGAGGTCACCGTCGTCGAGCCGGAGCCCACGCCGCTGCACGCGGTCGTCGGCCCGGAGATCGGCCAGGTCTTCGTCGACCTGCACCGCGAGCACGGCGTCCGGTTCCACTTCGGCACCCGGCTGACGGCCATCACCGGCAAGGACGGCATGGTGCTGGCGGCGCTCACCGACGACGGCGACGAGCACCCGGCGCACGACGTGCTCGCCGCCATCGGCGCCGCCCCGCGCACCGCGCTCGCCGAGGCCGCCGGCCTCGACGTCGTACCGCGCGAGCAGGGCGGCGGCATCGCCACCGACGCCGCGCTGCGCACCTCCGACCCGGACGTCTACGCCGCCGGCGACGTCGCCGCCGTCGCTCATCCCGCCGCCGTCTCCCCTGCCGCGGTCTCCCCGGCCGCCGGCGGTGCCCCCCTGCGGGTGGAGCACTGGGCGAACGCGCTCAACGGCGGCCCGGCCGCGGCCCGCGCGATGCTCGGGCGGGACGTGACGTACGACCGCGTGCCGTACTTCTTCTCCGACCAGTACGACATGGGCCTGGAGTACTCGGGGCACGCGCCGCCCGGGTCGTACGACCAGGTGGTGTGCCGCGGCGACGTCGGGCGGCGGGAGTTCGTCGCGTTCTGGCTGAAGGAGGGCCGGGTGCTGGCGGGGATGAACATGAACGTGTGGGACGTCACCGGGGGCATCCAGAACCTGATCAGGTCCGGCACGGCGGTGGACCCGGAGCGCCTGGGCGACCCGGCGGTGCCGCTGGAGGACCTCATGTAGCGGCGCGGTGGGCGGTCCACCATACGGAACATGCCCGGGGAACCGGCTAGTTATTGCTATGCGTCAGGGCCGCCCGCCTCGGGCATTGCCGTGCCGGCGTACGGGTCGCGCTCGTAGGGTGATCGCCACGACTCCGTCTGCGGGGAGGACTCCACATGCCCACTCGGAGACCGCCGATGAACATCGGCGCGCTTTTCGACTGGCACGCCGGCCTGAAGCGCCAGACTGCCGCCTGGCTCGACCGTCCGTTCGATATCGCCCCGGCCGGTGGCGTGCACTACGACGCGGAGGCCCTGGCCGCGCTGGTACGGGACTTCGCCGGCCGGCTGTACGCGGCCGGGGCGCGGCCGGGCGACCGGGTGGCCATCATCAAAGAGAACCACCTGGACATCACCCTCGCCGCCGCCTCCGCGGCCCGTATCGGCGCGCTGCCCGCCACGATCGCGGGGGTCGGCGCGCCCGAGGCGCACCGGAAGATGATCGAGCGGCTCGACCCCAGCGTCGTGGTGGTCTCGCCCGCGGTGCTGGCACGGGCCGACGCCGCCGGGGTCAAGCTGGGCGGCCCGGAGATACGGTTCCTGGTGCTCGGCGAGCCGGGCCCGGGGGCGCCCGAAGGGGCGCTCACCCTCGGCGACCTGGAGGGGGCGCCCGAGGCACCGGTGCAGCTGCGCGGCCCGGACGAGCCCATGCTCATCATGCACACCTCCGGCACCACGGGGGTGCCGAAGCTCGTCGTGCACTCCGGCACCAGCCTGCTCGGCGGCGCGGCGAAGCTGGAGCGGATACGGTTCCCCCTGCTCGCCAGCAACCGCAGCACCGTGTACGCGTCGTCGATCTCCTTCGCCCACGGGCGCACGGTGACGTGGCTGATGGGCCAGTTCACGCTGGCCCCCGAGAAGCTGGTCGCCATCTCCCGGCACGACCCCGACAACGCCGCCCGGGTGCTCGCCGAGCACCGGCCCACCACGCTGGAGGCGTGCCCGAACATCTTCCAGCGCTGGGAGTCGCTCGCGCACCGCCGGCCCGAGCTGTTCCACCGCGTCCGGATGTACGTCGGCACGTTCGACGCGGTGCACCCGCGGACCGTACGCACCTTCCTCGGCGTCTCCCGGCGGCGCCTCCCGCTGTGGGGGCAGAGCTGGGGGCAGAGCGAGGCGGGGCCGATCTGCGCGGCCGTGTACACCCGCAGGATGCTGCGCCGTACCACCGACGCCAAGGCGGTCACCAGCCTGATCGGCCGGCCGATGCCCGGCTTCGCGAAGGTCCGGGTGGTCGACGTCGAGACCGGTGAGCCGGTGCGCCGCAGGGGCGAGCCCGGGATGATGCTCGTCGCCAGCAGCGGCCGCTGCCTCGACTACCTCGGCGAGAGCGACCGGTACCGGGAGAAGGCCACCGGCAGGTGGTGGAACACCGGGGACATCGGCGAGCGAACGAAGGGCGGGCAGTTCAAGCTCATCGACCGCGAGGTCGACGTCATCCCCGGGATGAGCGGGATCGAACTGGAGAGCATCCTGCTGGACCGGCTGCCCGACGTCTCCGACGTCACCGTCCTCGGCACGCCCGGCGAGAAGCCGGTGCCGGTGCTCAGCCTGGACGGCGACGAGCTCGACCCGCAGGCGTGGCAGCGGGCGACGGCCGACCTGCCCGAGCTGGGCGAGCCCCGGGTGATCCCCTGGGAGGACGTGCCGCGCACCGCGACCTGGAAGGTCCGACGGCTGGAGCTGCGCGAGAAGGTGCTGGGCAGCACGGGCACCATCGGCACCGGCCGCTGGACGTAGGCGCGCGGCGGAGGGACGGGCCCGGGCCGGCGGTCAGCCGGCCCGGCGCCGGTGCAGGGCCAGGTGGGTGAGCACCCCGGCCAGCAGCCCCCAGAACGCCGACCCGACGCCGAGCAGTTCGACGCCGGAGGCGGTGACGAGGAACGCGATCAGCGCGCTGTCGAGCCGGCTCGCGTCCCGGGTGGCCGCGGCCAGCGCGCCGCCGGTCGCGCCCAGCAGCGCGATTCCGGCCGTCGCCGCCACCAGCGCCGCCGGCAGCGTCGCGAACAGGGCGAGGAAGGTCGAGCCGGAGATCCCGACGATCAGGTAGCCCGCGCCGGCCGCCACCCCGGCCCCGTACCGCCGGCCCGGGTCCGGGTGGGCGGAGGGGCCGGTGCAGATGGCCGCGGTGATGGCGGCGAGGTTGATGGCGTGGCCGCCGAACGGGGCCAGCGCCAGCCAGGCGGCGCCGGTCGAGGTGACCAGCCGGTCGGCGTCGGGCCGGTAGCCCGCGGCGTTGAGCACGGCCAGCCCGGGGGCGTTCTGCGACGCCATGGTGACCAGGAAGAGCGGCAGCGCGAGGCCCACCGCGGCGTCCGCGGTGAACTCCGGCGCCGTGAACGCCGGGACGGCCAGGCGCACCTCGCCCGACCAGCTGCCGAAGCCGGCGGTGGCGGCGGTCCAGGCGCAGCCGGCGAGCAGCGCCAGCGCGGTCGCCCAGGACGCGGCGAAGCGCCGGCCGGCGAGGTACGCGGCGAGCATGAGGACCACCAGCGCCAGGTCGCCGTCGGCGGTGCGGAACAGCCGCAGCCCGAACTCCAGCAGGATGCCCGCCAGCGTGGCCGCCGCGACCTCCGGCGGCAGCAGCCGCAGCAGCGTGCCGAACAGCCGGCTGAGGCCGAGCAGCACGGTGAGCACCGCGGCGATCACGTACGCGCCGACGGCCTCGGCGAAGGAGTACGTGCCCAGCGCGGTCACCAGCAGCGCCGCGCCCGGCGTCGACCACGCGGTCAGCACCGGCGCCCGGTACGCCAGGCTCAGCACCACGCACGTCACCCCGCTGCCGATGGACAGCGCCCACAGCCACGACTCCAGCCGGTCCGCGCCGATGTCCCCGGCGCGGGCGGCCTGCAGCACCACGGCCACCGGCCCGGTGTACGAGACCACGACCACGACGACGCCGGCCACCAGCGTCGAGACGGTCAGCGCCGGCCGCCGCTTCTCCGCCGGCCCCGCGCCTGGCGCCTCAGGGGTCAACGACGCGCCCCGTCAGACGTGTTCGACGAGGATGTTGAGGCCGACCAGCACCGGCACGCCCCACCGGTGCAGCTTGATGCCCAGCAGCCGGGCCCGCAGCACCTCGCCGCGCGCGAGGCCGGAGCGGGCCTGCTGGAAGCGCATCGCGTACAGCGGGATCATCGGCAGGACGAACCAGAACGGTACGGCGCCGAGCGCGATCGCCGCCGCCACCGTCAGCGGCTCCAGCAGGTGCACCGCCGCCACGACGCGGCGGTAGCCGGCCGGGGTGGTGAGCGTGGCCAGGTTCCGGCGGCCGACCTGGCGGTCGCCCTCCACGTCGTTGATGTTCGAGTAGATCGACACCATCAGGCTCCAGAGCCCCACCAGCAGGGTCTCCGTCCAGATCAGCCCGCTGACGGAGCCCTCGATGAGCACGAACGGCAGCAGCACCGCGAGCCCCGGGGTGAGCAGCAGCAGCTCCTGCCCGCCGCGGTAGCTGAGCTTCAGGCCGTACGAGTACTGGAGGTTGCTGACCAGCGCGGCGAGCAGCGCGAACGCCGCCCAGAGCGGCGGGTCGGGCGCCGTGGCGTACGTCAGCGACCACAGGGCGAGGCCCCAGAGCGCGGCGACCCCGGCGAACCGCTCCGCCTCCCGCGCCGTCAGCACGCCGCTGAGCAGCGGCTTGCGCGACCGGTCGCGCAGCGCGCCCTGCTCCGGCGCGTAGTTGCGCTCGTCGCTGCCGTCCCGGATGCCGGTGACGTCGTCCAGCGTCGCCGAGGCCGCGACCACCCCGGCGTAGCCGGCGAAGTACAGCACCAGCGTCACGTAGCTGCCCGGGTTGTCGAGCCGGGACGCGGGCAGTGCGGCGATGACGACGAAGGCGGCGAGGTAGTAGTCGTAGAAGGCGAGTTTGCCGAGGACGACGTACGCCCTCAGACGGCTCGGCGCGTCGGGCTGCGGGGAGGAGCCGGCCACGGTCACGGCTGCCCCGTCCCTCGCGGCCGGCGGCCGTAGGTGGAGATCAGGATCTGGCTCAGCCAGCGGTTCGCCGGGTCGGCCATCTCCGCCAGCGCCTCGTCGATGCGCGCGTCGTCGAGGAGCCCGGCCCCGACGACCCGCGGGCGCATGAACTCCAGCCACAGCTGGTAGTGCCGGGCCTGCGGCGAGCCGCCCTGCACCATCACCGTCCGGCCCTCCGCGGACACGTCCTCCAGGCCGCACTCCAGCGCGGCCGCAAGGTCGTAGTGGCCGCCGCGGGGCTCGTGGCCCGACTCGCGCATCAGCCCGTACCCGGCCTGCCGGACGTCCTGGAGGAAGTCCTCGGAGACCACGCTGCGGAAGAGCGGCAGCGAGTCGGTGTCCTCCAGGAACAGCAGGCCGCCGGGCTTCAGGGCGGCGACCATCTTGCGGACCGCGGCGACGCGGTCGGGCAGGTGCTGGACGAGCATGCGGGAGTGCACCAGGTCGTACTGCCCGGTCGGCAGGTGCCCGGTCGTGATGTCGACCTGGAGCACCTCGACGCCCTTCTCCTTCAGCCGCACCAGCCGGCCGGTCTCCAGGTCGGCCGCCGTGACCTGGCCGGCGGGACCCACGAGTTCGGCGAGCCGCTCTGCGGTGCCGCCGTGGCCGGCGCCGACCTCCAGCACGGACCAGCCGGCACCCACGCCGAGCCGGTCGAACCGCTCGGCCGTGCCGGGGTCCCAGATCGCCTCGTTGGTGGCCAGCCGCTCGGTCTCCTGATCCCACAGCGGGTCGAAGACGTAACTCTTGGCTGGCCGCTCGGAGAAGGACACACGCGCCCCCAGATCGTCCGGTCTCGGGCTGGGAGCCTAGGGAGCGCGGAAGACCGGCGGCCATGACAATTCCGTGCCCCTTGCACACCCGGGGGAAGCAAGTATCTGCTACCGGTCCGGCCTCGCTTCTCCGCGTAGCGTGACCTGCCTCGCTTCGTTGCCGGACGGATAAAGGAATGCGGTGTTGCGTACATTCATCGTCGGATTGGGACGCTCCGGCCGGGAGCTCCATCTGCCGGTGCTGCTCCGGCTGCGGCGACAGTTTCCCGGGCTCTTCGCCGCGGCGCCGCCGCTCGGCTACGACGTACACCCGGCCGGCGGGCCGGGCGGGGGCCCGGACGGCGACGACCCGGACATCCGGACGGTCGGCTCGCCGGCCGCCGCGCGGGCGGAGCTGGACCCGGAGACGACGGTGGTGCACGTGTGCACCCCGCCCGGCGAGCGCGCCGGCGTCCTGACCGAACTCGGCGAGCTGGGGTTCGGCCGCATCCTGGTGGAGAAGCCGCTCGCGGACACGGCCGGCGCGCTCGACGAACTGGAGTCGATACGCGACAAGTACGGGCTGCGCATAGCCGTGGTCGCGCCGTGGCTGCACAGCTCACTCACCCGGCGGCTCGCGGAGATCGTCGACGGCGACCGCCTCGGCCGGCTGCACCGCATCGGCATCCGGCAGCACAAGCCCCGTATCCACCGCACCCTGAACAGCCGGAGCCACCGCACGGCCTTCGACGTCGAGCCGCCGCACGCGGTGGCCGTGGCGCTGCGGCTGGCCGGCGACGCCGAGGTGGCGCACGCCGCCCTCACCGACGTGAACGTCTGCGGCCGGCGGGTGCCGGGCATGGGCGGGGCCGAGCTGGGGCTGCGGCACCGCTCGGGGGCGGTCAGCCGGGTCGAGTGCGACCTCACCTCGCCGCGCCGCGAGCGCCGCATCGAGCTGGACTTCGAGTCCGGGCGGGCGGTGGGCCACTACCCCGTCGGCAGCGAGGACCACTACGCCCACCTGACCGTCAGCCCGGCGGGCGGCACCCCCGAGGACTCCGTCTTCCCGGACCTCGCCCTCGACGCCTGCCTGCTCGACACCTACCGGCACTTCGCCGGCGAGCTGGGCGACGCCGCCGCCCTCGACGAGGAGCTGCAGCGCCAGATGCGCCTCGTGCGGCTGCTCGACGCGGCGAAGCACCTGTCCGGTACGACCACGGAGTCACCTGATGCCGGTTGACACCCTCCCCCTCTGCGGCATCGGCGACGAGGCGGGCGCCTCGGCCGCCGTCCAGACGGGGGCCCTGAACGAGCTGGGCTGGCCGCTGATCGAGCTGCGCTCGGTGGACGGCACCGCCCTGGCGGACCTCGGCGAGGCCGCCTTCGCCGACCTGGCCGGGGCGGTGCACGCCGCCGGCCTGCGCGTGCACTGCGTGGACTCCCGGATCGCGAACTGGGCCCGTCCCGTCACCGGCGACTTCGACGACGACCTGCGCGAGCTGGACGTGCTCGCCGAGCGCTGCGCCCGGCTCGGCACCCGGTACGTACGCGTCATGTCCTACCCCAACGACGGGCTGCGCCCCGGCGCCTGGCGCGCGGTCGTCCTCCGGCGCATGGCGGCCCTCGCCGCCCGGGCCGAGCGCGCCGGGCTCGTCCTGCTGCACGAGAACTGCGCCGGCTGGGCCGGCGCCAGCGCCGACCGCATGCTCCAGCTGCTGCGCTACGTCGACAGCCCGGCGCTGCGCCTGGTCTTCGACACCGGCAACGGCCCGGCGTACGGCTACCGGGCGCTCGACCTGCTGCCCGCGCTCACGCCGTGGATCGAGCACGTGCAGATCAAGGACGCCGTCGTCGAGGGCGACGAGATCCGCTACACGCTGCCCGGCCACGGCGAGTGCCGCGTCGCCGACTGCCTGCGCCACCTGCTGGACCGCGGCTACACCGGCGCGCTGTCGATCGAGCCGCACGTCAAGGTGCGCCCGCACGAGTCCGCGACCGCCGGCGACGACGAGACCCGGGCGGCCTTCGTCGCCTGCGGCCGGGCGCTGGAGGAGCTGCTGGGCCGGATCCGCAAGGCGGCCGCATGACGGCAGTGCCGGTGCGGCTGTCGCGGGCGGACCGCGACCTGCTGCTCCACCTCATCGGGTTGCCGACCGCGGGGCCGATGGAGACGGGCCCGGACGCGGAGCCGCCGCGGCTGCGCGAGGCACAGACGGCCTACGCCGAGGCCGCCGCCGAGCTGGGCTTCGAGGTGGTGCACCACGCCGCCCCGGACCCGGAGTGGCTGGCGCGCCCGGACGTGCCCGCGCAGGTGCGCGACATGGCGCGGCGGGTGGCCGGGTTCCTCGACAGCCAGCCGAGCATGGTGCTGCGCCTCGGCGGCGAGCAGCCGCCGGAGCGGACCCTCATGTTCAACGTGCACCTCGACACCGTGGCCGGCGGCGAGCCGCCGCGGCTGGCGGACGACCGCTTCCACGGCCGCGGCGCCGTCGACGCCAAGGGCCCGGCGGTGGCGCTGCTCGCCGGGCTGCGGGCGGCGGCGGCCCGGGTGCCCGGGCTCGGCACCGACGTCGGCGTGCTCGTCCAGGCGGTGGCCGGCGAAGAGGGCGGCGCCATGGGCGTCTTCGGCACCCGGCCGCTGGTGGAGCAGGGCTGGACCGGGCGGATCAACGTGTTCTGCGAGCCGACCCGCGGCCTGCTCGTGCCCCGCGCCACCGCGGCGGCCACCGCCCGCATCGCCGTCGCCGGCACCGACTCCATCGACGACCACCCGGAGGCCGGCCACAACGCCACCGTGCTCCTCGGCTTCCTCGCCCAGCACCTGGCCCGCCGGCTGCCCGGCGCGGTCGACGGCGGCCGGGTCTGCGTCGCGGGGCTGCACACCGGCACCGTGCACAACAAGGTGTACGGCACCGGGGCGCTGCTGCTGAACCTGGCGTACCGTACGGCCGCCGCCGGCCGCGCGCAGGAGGAGGCGCTCGAACGCGAACTCCGCGCCGGCACCGAGGAGTTCGCCGCCGCCTTCGCCGGGCTGCCGGACTTCGCCAGGACCGCCCGGGACGCCCGCCGGATCACCGAGCTGACGTGGGCCAAGCGCGGGCTGCCCGCGCTCGACAGCCGCGACCCGTGGGCGGAGCGGCTGCTGACCCGGGCCGGGCTGACGTACGCCCCGCCGGACGTCCCCGCCTGCACCTGCGACGCCATCTGGACCCACGCCCTGCCGAACGCGCACACGGTCGTCTACGGCCCCGGAGACCTCGACGCCAACGGCGCCCACGCCGCCGGCGAGTACGTCGACACCCGGGACCTGGAGCACTACGCCGACGGCATCGCGTCCCTGGTGGCCGGCTTCGCCTCAGCTACGAACGGATCGTCATGAACCTGCTCCCCTACCACCAGCTGACCGACTTCACCACCGAGGTCTTCCAGTCCCGCGGCGTGCCCGAATCCCGTGCCCGCACCGCCGCCGACGCGCTCGTCTACGGCGACCTTGTGGGCATGCGCTCCCACGGGCTGGCCAACCTCACCCGCCTGTACCTGCCGCTGTTCGAGTCCGGCCGGGTGGCGCCCGCGGCCGAGCCGGAGGTGCTCGCCGACCGCGGCGCCGCCGTGCTGCTCGACTCCCGGAAGGGCCTGGGCCTGTGGGCCGCCGCGGAGGCCATGGACCTCGCCGTCGAGCGGGCGGGGCAGTACGGCATCGGGATGGTGTCCGTACGCGACGCGACCCACCTGGGCTGCGCCGGCTTCCACGCCGCCCGCGCGGTCGACAGCGGCATGGTCGGGCTGGTCGCCTCCAACTGCGGCCGGCAGCGCATCGCCCGCCCGCCGGGCGGCAGCGTCGCCATGCTGGGCACCAACCCGCTCGCCGCGGCCGCCCCCGCCGGGCCGGGGCAGGCCCCGTTCGTGCTCGACATGAGCACCACGGTCGCCCCCACCGGCAAGGTGCGCGAGGCGGCCCGGGCCGGGAAGCCCATACCCGAGGGCTGGCTGCAGGACGCCGAGGGCCGCTGGGTGACGGACCCCCACGCCCTCGACCGCGGCGAGGCCTTCCCGCTGTTCCTCGGCGGCCACCCGGAGACCGGCGGCTACAAGGGCTACGGGCTGGCCCTGCTCGTCGAGGTGCTGGCCGCGCTGGTGCCCGGCGCCGGCCTCGGCCCCGATCCCGACGCGTACGCCGGCACCGGCGGGCCGAGCGGCCGGGACGACGACATCGGCTTCTTCGTCCTCGCCGTCGCGCCCGCCGCCCTCCGCCCCGAGCAGGACTTCACCGGCCAGGCGGCCGGGCTGTTCGCCGCCCTCACCGGCAGCCCGACGCTGCCGGGCACCGACCGGGTGGCCTACCCCGGCTGCCGGGAGGCCGACCTCAGGGCCGCGGCGCTGGCCGAGGGCGTGCCCGTGGCCGACCCGCTCCTCGACGAACTGCGCGCCGTCGCCGACGACCTGGGGCTGAAGCTCCCGGAGGGAGACCGCGATGACCGCTGACGACCCGACCCGCCCGCTGCGCGTCGGCCTGATCGGCCTGGGCGTCATCTCCCGCTTCTACGCCGCCGCCCTGGCGGAGGTGCCCGGGGTCGAGCTGGCCGCGGTGTGCGACCTGCGGGACGAGGCGCTGGCCCCGTACCGGGACCGCGTCCCCTGCCACACCGGCCACCGGGAGCTGCTGGCCGCCGGCGGGCTGGACGCGGCCGTGGTCAACGTGCCCAACGACGCCCACGCCGAGGTGTGCGGCGACCTCGTCGCGGCCGGCCTGCCGGTGTGCGTGGAGAAGCCGCTGGCCACCCGGCTGGCGGACGGCCGCGCGCTGGTACGCGCCGCCCGCGAGCGGGGCGTCGTGCTGTTCACCGCCTTCCACCGGCGCTACAACGCCAACGCGCTGGAGCTGCTGGAGTCCGTCCCGCCCGGCGTCAGCATCGAGTCGGTGGTCGTGCGCTACCTGGAGAAGATCGAGGAGCACGCCGGCGCCGACGCCTGGTACCTCGACGCCGACCGCTGCGGCGGCGGCTGCGTGGCGGACAACGGACCCAACGCCTTCGACACCGTCCGGCAGTTCCTCGGCCCGGTCGAGCTGGCCGGGGCCGAGGTGGTGCGCGACGCGGCCGGCACCGACCGGCAGGCGACGGTGACGCTGACCGCGGCCTCCGGCGCCGGCGGCCGGGTGGAGCTGGACTGGTCGTACGAGGGCGAGTGCAAGGACGTCACGCTCCGGCTGACCGACGGCTCCGTGCACAGCGCCGACATGCTCGACGGCTACCCGGAGTTCAAGCAGTCGCTGTGGCACGAGTACCGGGGCATCGTCGCGGACTTCGCCCGGGCCGTACGCGCCGGCGAGGACCGCGCCGAGGGCGGGCTCGCGGCCCTGGAGCTGGTGGCCGAGATCTACCGCGGGGAGCAGCGCCCCGCGACCGACCCGACGACGACGGGAGCAGCGCGGTGAACCCGCAGGAAGACGGCGACAAGCTGGCGGTCTCCGGCCGGCTGGTGAAGATCCTCATCCACCGCCGCGAGGACCGCGGCATGTCCGTGGACGAGTGGGCCAGCCGCTGCGTCCGGCGCGGCGAGGTGCACGAGCTCGTCACCACCGACCAGCACGACACGGCCACGGGCGCGCGGGTGGACCGGGTCGGGTTCCTCGGCTTCGTGGAGCTGGCCGGCGGCGGCGTCATCGACCGCGGCGACCCGGTGGTGATCGACGGCGAGCAGGTCGGCACCGTCCTCGGCTTCGACTCCTGCCACTTCCCCAACCACTACAACATCCTCATCGCGGTCGACGAGCCCCGCACCGGCCGGGACCTCGGGCTGCGGCCGGCCATGGAGGTGAGCTTCGGCCCCCGGCCGTGACCGGGGCGGCCGGGGCGAACGGGACGGCCGGGCCGTGCCCCGGGGCGCCGCGAGCGCCCCGGGGCACGGTCAGAGGTACTCCACGTTGGCCGCTTCGGGGACCCGGTGCCGGCAGTCGAAGACGTAGCCGGCCGTGTCCACGAGGTGCGCGTAGTCGACGTCGTCGTGGTCCGTGACGACCAGCACGACGTGCGCCGCCTCGACCTCCTCGTCCGACAGCGCCACCCGCTCCAGGCCCGCAAGACCCGGGTCCTCCGACACCAGCGGGTCCGCCACCCGTATCGCGGCGCCCTCCGCGAGGAGCTGCTCCGCGACGCGGATCGCGGGCGACTCCCGTACGTCGCCGGTGTTCGGCTTGTACGCGAGGCCCAGCATCAGCACCCGGGCGCCGTGGAGCGTCTGCCCGCGCCGGCCGAGGCCCCGGGTGAGCCGGCGGACGACGTACTCGGGCATCTGGGTGTTCAGCTCGTCGGCGAGCGCGACCATGCGGAACGGCCTGCTGAGCGCCCGCTCCACCTTCCACGAGAGATACAGCGGGTCCACCGGCAGGCAGTGGCCGCCGACCCCGGGGCCGGGGGTGAAGCGCATGAAGCCGAACGGCTTCGTGCCGGCGATGTCCAGCGCCTGCCAGACGTCGACGCCGAGGGCCTCGGCGTGCATGGCCAGCTCGTTCACCAGGGCGATGTTGACGTGCCGGAAGGTGTTCTCCAGCACCTTCGCCATCTCGGCCACGCGCGGCGAGGGGGCGGGGACGACCTCGTCGACGAGGGAGCCGTAGAAGTCGGCGAGGCGCTCGCGGGAGCCCTCGTCCACCCCGGCCACGACCTTCGGCGTGGTGGTGAACGTCCACCGGGTGTTCCCCGGGTCGATGCGCTCGGGGCTGTAGCCGAGGTGGAAGTCGTCGCCCGCGGCCAGCCCGGAGAGCTTCTCCAGCAGCGGGGCGAGGACGTCCTCCGTGGTGCCGGGGTAGCTGGTCGACTCCAGCGACACCGCCGCCCCCGGCTGCAGCCAGCGGCCGAGGGTGCGGCCCGCGGACTCGATGTACGACAGGTCCGGCAGGCCGTCGCGCAGCGGCGTCGGCACGGTGACCACCGCGATGTCGAAGTCCGCGAGGTCTCCCGGTTCCAGCGTGGGCCGGTAGGCCCCGCTCGCCAGCAGCGCCGCGAGCCGCGCGGAGGACACGTCGCCGACGTACGACTCGCCCGCCGCGAGCTTCTTGGCCCGGGCCTCGTCGACCTCGAAGCCGACGACCTCGTACCCCCGTTCGGCGGCGGCGACGGCCAGTGGCAGACCCACGTAGCCCTGACCCATGACGACGACCTTCGAGCCCATCCGCGTCCCCTTAGTCGAAGAACTCACACACGGAGTCCGCGATGAACTCCACCTGGGCGTCGCCGAGGTGGGGCCAGATCGGGATGGCCAGGTTGCGCGCGCTGACCTGCCGCGCCCGCGGCCAGTCCGCCCCCTCGGGGGCGTACTTCGCGAACGCCGGCTGGAGCGGCAGCGGCACCGGGTAGTAGATGTGCGAGCCGATCTGCTTCTCGGTGAGCCAGGCGCGCAGGTCCTCGCGCCGCTCCACGAGCAGCGAGTACACGTAGTAGCAGCGGCCGTTGCGGCCCGCCGGCGGCGCCACCAGGCCCCGGTCGGCCAGGGGGGCGAAGCGCTCCGTGTAGTAGTCGGCGATCCGGGCCCGGCGCTCCAGCCGGTCCGCGAAGCCGGCCGCCCGGTGCAGCTGGAAGGCGGCGAGGATCTCGTCGAAGCGGCTGTTCTGGCCGATGTCGTGGTGCAGGAACCGGTTGACGCCGTCCTGGCCGTGATTGCGGAGCATCCGCACCCGACGGGCCAGCTCGGCGTCGTCGGTCACCACCATGCCGCCTTCGCCGGCCGTGCCGAAGGCCTTGACCTGGAAGTAGGAGAACACCCCGAGGTCGCCCCAGGCGCCGGACGGGGTGCCGTCGAGCACCGCCCCCTGGGCGACGGCGGCGTCCTCGATCACCGTCAGCCCGTGCGCCCGGCCGATCTTGTTCATGGCCGGCATGTCGGCCATGATCGAGAAGACGTGGGCGGGCATCAGGGCCCGGGTGCGCTCGGTGATCAGCTCCTCGGTGCTCGCCGGGTCCATCACCATGGTGTGCGGGTCGACGTCGGCGAAGACCGGCGTCGCGCCGCGGTTCGCCACCGAGCTGGCCACCGGCTGGCAGCAGAACGCCGGGACGATCACCTCGTCGCCGGGGCCCACGCCCACGGCCTGCACGGCGAGGTTGAGCCCGCCGGTCCCGCTGGAGCAGGCGACGGCGTGCTCCACCCGGGCCGCGGCGGCCGTCTCGCGTTCGAGCTGCGCGGTGCGCCGGCCGAGGATGAACTTCTGCTCCTCGTCCGTGCCCACCTCGTACAGCAGGTCGAGGAACGCCTGCCGGTCCGCCTCGAAGAGGTCGTCGGGGAAGAACGGGATGGTCACCGGTCGGCACCTCCGGCGTAGAAGTCGGCGATGGCCCCGCACACGACGTCCACCTGCTCCTCGGTGAGGTCCGGGTAGAAGGGCAGGCCCAGCGTGCGCTTGCAGGCCTGCTCGGCGACCGGCAGCGACCCCTCGGGGTGCTCGGGTCCGGCGTAGCACGGCTGCAGGTGGAGCGGGCGGGGGTAGTAGGTCTCGGTGCCGATGCCGCGGGCCGCGAGGTGCTCGACGAGCGCGTCCCGCTCCTCGACCTCGACGAGGTAGACGTAGAAGACCGGGTCCGACCGGACCGGCCGGGGCACCAGGCGGGGCAGGGCGTGGATGCCCGGCTGCCCCCGCAGCCGCTCGTCGTACGCCTCCGCGAGCTGTCTGCGCCGCGCGATGTCGGCGTCCAGGCGGGTCAGCTTGGCCAGCAGCACGGCGGCCTGGACGTCGTCCATCTTGCTGTTGGTGCCGGAGACGCCGGAGAGGTTGGAGATGCCGGCGATGTGGTCCAGCGTCTTCCCCATCCGCCCGTGGTGGCGCAGGATCGCGGCCTGCTGGGCGATGTCGTCGTCGTCCGTGAGGATCATCCCGGCGTCGCCGAGGGCGCCGAGGGTCTTGGTGGGGAAGAAGGACAGCACCCCGCCGGCGCCGAGCAGCCCGGCGTGCACGCCGTCCCAGCGCATGCCGATGCCCTCCGCGCTGTCCTCCAGCACCGTGAGGTCGTGGCGGCGCGCCAGGTCCTGCAGCCGGTCCATGGGGGCGAGCTGGCTGAACAGGTGCACCGGCATCACGGCGCGGGTGCGCTCGGTGACGAGGTCCGCCGCGGAGTCCGGGTCCATGGCGTAGTCGCCGTCCGCGGTGATGTCGGCGAAGACGGGCCGGGCGCCGGCCATGGAGACGGCGGAGGCGGAGGCGAAGAAGGTGAACGCGGGCACGATGACCTCGTCGCCCGGGCCGATGCCCGCCGCCCGGAGCAGGAGGACGAGGGCGTCGGTGCCGCTGTTCACGCCGAGGGCGTGCCGGGCGCCGGTGTACTCGGCGACGGCGCGCTCCAGCTGGCCGACCTGGCGGCCGTGGGAGTACTTGCCCCGGTCGAAGACCGCGTTGACGTGCTCACTGATCTGCGGCCACAGCTCGGTGAAGCTCCGTGCCTGGGAGAAGAACGGCACAGGTGGGGCTGCCGGTGTGGGGGATTCGGAGATCACCATGCGCGCCAGAGTAGGGAGCGCCGGGGGTGGGGACTACGGCAAGAAGTTGCTGTGCGGAAGGGGAACATGCGGGGTGAGCGGGGTCCTGCCGGCCGTCCTCCGGTACGGATCCCGCGCGGTGCCGGCGCGGTGGTGTATAAGGGCCGTGGGCTGTCGGCGCTGTCGGTGCGCGGCCGTAGACTGCACCCGTGGCAGGCAGGATCAACGACGACGACGTGCGGGCGGTCAGGAACGCGGTTCCGATCGACGCCGTCGTCTCCGAGTACCTGCAGCTCCGCCCCGGCGGCGGCGGAAACCTCAAGGGGCTGTGCCCCTTTCATGATGAGAAGTCCCCTTCCTTCCACGTAAGCCCGGCAAAGGGGCTCTACCACTGCTTCGGGTGCCAGGAAGGCGGGGACACGGTCGACTTCGTCATGAAGGTCGAGCACCTGTCCTTCTCGGAGACCATCGAGCGCCTCGCCGCCCAGGCCGGCATCACCCTGCGGTACGAGGAGGGCGGATACACCCCCGGCCGCCAGCAGGGGGAGCGCACCCGGCTGCTGGAGGCGCACAAGGTCGCCGCCCGGTTCTACGCCGAGCAGCTGGGGTCCGCGGAGGCGGAGACCGGGCGGGCGTTCCTCGCGGAGCGGGGGTTCGACCAGGCGGCGGCCGGGCGCTTCGGCGTGGGGTACGCGCCGGCCGGCTGGGACCACCTGACGCGGTTCCTGCGCGGCCGGGGGTTCACCGACAAGGAGCTGACGCTCTCGGGGCTGGCGCAGGACGGCCGCCGCGGGCCCATCGACCGGTTCCGGGGGCGGCTGATGTGGCCGATCCGGGACATCACCGGGGAGGTCGTCGGCTTCGGTGCCCGGCGGCTGCGCGAGGACGACAACGGGCCGAAGTACCTGAACACGCCGGAGACGCCGATCTACCGCAAGTCCCAGGTGCTGTACGGGATCGACCAGGCCAAGCGGGACATCGGCAAGCAGGGCCGGGCGGTCGTCGTCGAGGGGTACACCGACGTCATGGCCTGCCACCTGGCCGGGGTGACGACGGCCATCGCGACCTGCGGCACGGCCTTCGGCGGCGAGCACGTGAAGATCCTGCGGCGGGTGCTCACGGACAACTCCCGCTCCGAGGTCGTGTTCACGTTCGACGGCGACGCGGCCGGCCAGAAGGCGGCGCTGCGCGCGTTCGAGGACGACCAGAAGTTCGCCGCCCGTACGTCCATCGCGATCAGCCCGGGCGGCATGGACCCGTGCGACCTGCGGCTGGCGAAGGGCGACGAGGCGGTGCAGCAGCTGATCGAGGACCGGTCGCCGCTGTTCGAGTTCGCCATCCGCTCGTTCGTCACCCAGCACAACCTGGACACGGCGGAGGGCCGTTCGGCGGCGCTGGAGCAGGCGGCACCGGTGGTGGCGCGGATCAAGGACGTGTCGATCCAGCACGACTACGCGGTGCGGCTGGGCGGGATGCTGGGGATCCTCGACGAGCGGTTCGTGATCAACCGGGTGCGGCAGCTCGCGCGGTACGCGGCACCGGGCGGCCGGGGCGGCCGGCCGGGCCAGAGCCAGGGGCCGGGGCTGTACCTGCGGACGCCGGAGCTGCACCGCGAGCGCGAGCAGCTCCGGCTGGCGCTGCAGCACCCCCAGCTGGTCGCCCCCGCCTTCGACGCCTACCTCGCCGACGAGTTCACCGCCGCCCCGTACGCCACGGTCCGCGCCGCCATCGACGCGGCCGGCGGCGTCACCGACGCCGGCGACGGCGCCGCCTACCTGGCCCGCGTCCGCGACGCCGCCCCCGACGACGGCGTCCGGTCGCTGATCACGGAGCTGGCCGTCGAACCGCCCCGCAGCCGCCGCGAGCCCGACGCGATCTACGCGGGCGAACAGCTCGCCGGCGTCCGCCTGGCGGCGGTCAACCGCCGCATCGAGGACGTCCGCAGCGCGGTCCACCGTCTGGGCGCGCAGGGCCCGCCGGAGCAGTTCGAGGCGGCACAGCAGGAGCTGTGGACGCTCCAGCAGTACCGCGAATCCCTCCGCGCCCGCGGCGCGGCGGCGCTCTGACGCGGACGCGGAGGGGCGGCGCCGGTCAGCCGCCGTCCGCGGCCGGCTCCGGCGGGTTCATACCGAGGTGTTCCATGATGGCCACCTGGCCGGAGACCAGTGCATTGAGCAGCTTGCCGTGCTCCTCAAGGGTCTTGCTGTGCGAGTCAAGGACCTTGCTGTGCGAGTCAAGGACTTTGCCCTGCTCAAGCTGGGTCTGCCGCAGCGCCTGAAAAAGCTGTATGTCGGCGCGCCGCTGCTCCTGCAGAGCGGCCACATCGCGATCCGAGTTGACCGCCAGGTGCCGGGTGGCAGCCTGCTGTTCGGTCAGCTCGTGCACTTGCGCCTCCAACGCCTCCATACGTCGACGAAGCTCGTCGATCTCGCCCATGAGCAGGGGTTCCTTTCGTGCTGAGGGCCCCAGTGTGGCCGCCGCGACGCATGGCGGTCAAATCACCAGTGTGACCATAGGGTCACGCTGTGCGAGGAGTTGTGCTGCCCCGAGCGTGCCCTTTCGTCCGTTGCGTAACCATCCGGTCACGGCCCGGGCACAAAATATGGCCGCACAACTCTACTGCCAGGCGTGTGTCGTACCCCACACTGGGGGCGGTGCCTGAGTCCTCGGAGCGTGGCGGTGCTGCCCGGAAGGGGCGACAAGCCGCCAGGGATCCGCTATCCACGATCGGGACGGAAGGCGGCGAGTACGCCGCAGCCGTTCCGCTGCCCCACGTCCCCGAACCGGCAGTGACCACCCTGGAGGTCGCCCCCGTGCAGACCCAGACCCTCGACACTTCCGTACTGCCCGGGCGCGAGGTCGCGCCGGATGTCCTGACGCTGCCGAACGGGGCTCCGGCCGGGCTCGACGAGCCCGCGGGCGCGGGTGAGCCGGCGATGCCCGCTCCGCCGCCGGCCTCGGCCGTGCGGCCCGAGCGCGGCGGGCCCTCGTCCGACCTGTTCCGCCAGTACCTGCGGGAGATCGGCCGGATTCCGCTGCTCAGCGCCGTGGAGGAGGTGGAGCTGGCCCGGCGCGTCGAGGCCGGCCTGTTCGCCGAGGAGAAGCTCGCCAGCGAGCCGGACCTGGTCTCGCAGCTCGCGCTGGACCTGGACCGGCTCGTGGTGCTGGGCCGCATGGCCAAGCGCCGGCTGATCGAGGCGAACCTGCGCCTGGTCGTCTCCGTCGCCAAGCGGTACGTGGGCCGCGGGCTGACGATGCTCGACCTGGTCCAGGAGGGCAACCTCGGGCTGATACGCGCGGTGGAGAAGTTCGACTACGCCCGCGGCTACAAGTTCTCCACGTACGCGACCTGGTGGATCCGCCAGGCCATGTCCCGCGCCCTCGCCGACCAGGCACGCACGATCCGGGTGCCGGTGCACGTCGTCGAGCTGATCAACCGGGTCGTACGCGTCCAGCGCCGCATGCTGCAGGAGCGCGGCTACGAGCCGACGCCGGAGGAGGTCGCCGCCCACCTCGGGCTGCCCGAGGAGCGGGTGAGCGAGGTGCTGCGGCTCGCCCAGGAGCCGGTGTCGCTGCACGCGCCGGTCGGCGAGGAGGAGGACGTCGCCCTCGGCGACCTCATCGAGGACGGCGACGCCGCGTCCCCCGTGGAGTCGGCGGCGTTCCTGCTGCTGCGCGAGCACCTGGAGGCGGTGCTGTCCACGCTGGGGGAGCGGGAGCGCAAGGTCGTGCAGCTGCGCTACGGGCTGATCGACGGCCGGCCGCGGACGCTGGAGGAGATCGGCCGCATCTTCGGCGTGACGCGCGAGCGGATCCGGCAGATCGAGTCCAAGACGCTCAACAAGCTGCGGGACCACGCCTTCGCGGACCAGCTCCGCGGCTACCTGGACTGATCCCCGTACCCGCGGCCGCGGTCACCACCGCCGGGACCGCGTGGAAAGATTTTGCAAGCGTCTTTCCCGGCACCCGGCCCCGGCGGGGCCGTTCACCCGGGCGCCGAGGCCGTCGACCCCCGCACCACCAGCTCCGGGTGGAACACGAACTCGCTGTGCGGCGCCGGCGTGCCGCCTATCTCCTCCAGCAGCGCCCGCACCGCCGCCTGCCCCATGGCCGTCACCGGCTGGCGCACCGTCGTCAGCGGCGGGTCGGTGAAGGGGATGAGCGGCGAGTCGTCGTAGCCCACCACCGACACCTGCCGCGGCACCGCAAGCCCCCGCTGCCGCGCCGCGCGGATCGCGCCCAGCGCCATCATGTCGCTGGCGCACACGATCGCCGTGCAGCCGCGGTCCAGCAGCGCCGCCGCGGCGGCCTGCCCGCCCTCCAGCGAGTACAGCGAGTGCTCGATGTCCGCCCGCGCGTCGTCCTCGGCCACGGACAGCAGGTCGCGCATGGAGTCGAGGAACCCCTCGACCTTCCGCTGCACCGGCACGAAGCGGCCGGGGCCGAGCGCGAGCCCGATGCGGCGGTGGCCCAGGGATGCCAGGTGGGTCACCGACTGCCGCATCGCGTCCCGGTCGTCGGGGGAGATGAACGTGCCCTGGAACTTCTCCGAGTAGCCGCCGACCATCACGAACGGCACGCCCTGGCCGCGCAGCCGCGGGTAGCGGTCCATGTCGGCGGTGGTGTCGGCGTGCAGCCCGGAGACGAAGACGATGCCGTCCACGCCGCGCTCCACCAGCATCTCGGTCAGCTCGTCCTCGGTCGAGCCGCCGGGCGTCTGCGCGGCGAGCACCGGGGTGTAGCCCTGCCGGGTCAGGGCCTGGCCGATGACCTGGGCGAAGCCGGGGAAGATCGGGTTGTCCAGCTCGGGTATGAGCAGGCCGATCAGGCCCGCGCTGCGCCGGCGCAGCTTCACCGGCCGCTCGTAGCCGAGCACGTCGAGCGCGGCCAGCACGGCCTGCCGGGTGGTGTCGGCCACGCCCGGCTTGCCGTTCAGGACCCGGCTGACGGTGGCCTCGCTCACCCCGGCCTGGGCCGCGAGGTCGGCAAGCCGCGCCGTCGCGGCACCTGACTGTTCCTGGCGCACGTGGTGCCTCCCTGGTTCTCGGCAAGGACCGTAACGCCTTGCAGAAATTCATTGCAAGGTCTTTCGGTCGCGTTTCAATCCTGTTAGCTTCCTCGGCGTCCGGCGCCGCGCTGTGCGGTCGCGGTTCCCTGCTGAAGGAGAGTTCACTATGCGACGTGGCATAGCCGCCACCGCCCTGGCCGCATCACTTGCGCTGGTGGCGACGGCCTGCGGCGACGACGGCGACGGCGGGAGCGCCGGCGGCTCGGTGACGATCACCTGGTGGGACACCTCCAACGCCACCAACGAGGCACCCGCGTACCGGGCGTTGATCAAGGAGTTCGAGAAGGCCCACCCCGACATCGACGTCGACTACGTCAACGTCCCCTTCGACCAGGCCCAGAACAAGTTCACCACCGCCGCCGGCACCAAGGGCGCCCCGGACGTCATCCGCACCGAGGTCGGCTGGACCGCCTCCTGGGCCAAGTCGCAGTTCCTCGCCCCGCTCGACGGCACCGCGGCCCTCGCGAAGCCGGACGACTTCACGCCGTCGCTGCTCAAGCAGGCGCAGTACGAGGGCCAGACCTACGGCGCCCCGATCGTCACCGACACGCTCGCGCTGATGTGGAACAAGGACCTGCTGCAGAAGGCCGGCCACGACGCGCCGCCCGCCGACTGGGACGAGCTGATGGACGTCGCCGCCGACGTCGAGGACAAGGCCGGCGCGGACGGCTTCTGGCTCCACAAGGACCCGTACTACACGCTGCCGTTCCTCTTCGGTGAGGGCACCGACATGGTCGACGCCGGGGCCGGGAAGATCACCGTCGACTCGCCCGCGGCCGTCACCGGCGTGACGAAGGCCAAGGAGATCGTCGACGCCCCCGGCACCGCCGACCTCGACGTCACCGCCGACGCCTACGCCCACATGCAGGACGCGTTCGTCAACGGCGAGGTCGCCATGATCATCCAGGGGCCCTGGGAGCTGACGAACGTCTACGCCGGCTCCGCGTTCGAGGCCAAGTCCAACCTCGGGATCGCCCCCGTCCCGGCCGGCTCCACCGGCGCGGCCGGCGCCCCCACCGGCGGCCACAACCTCTCCGTCTACAACGGCTCCGACGAAGCCCACCGGGACGCCGCCATCGAGTTCGTCGGCTGGATGACCTCCGCGAAGACCCAGTCGGAGATCGCGCTGCGGAACGGCACCCTGCCCACCCGCACCTCCGCCTACACCGACGAGGTCAAGGCCGCCCCGGGCATCGCCGACTACCAGCGGGTGCTGGCCGACACCGCTCAGCCGCGCCCCGCGCTGCCCGAGTACAGCACGCTGCTCGGCGACGCCTTCGCGCAGAACCTCGCCGCGATCTTCCAGGGCGACACCGGCGTCGAGGACGGACTCGGCGCCACCGCCGAGGAGTTCGGCGAGCTGGTCCCCGACTTCGCGTAGAGCCGCAGCGCGCCGGAAGGGCACCGAAGTGATCAGCAGCCTCAAGAAGTCGTACAGCCGGCACTGGTACGCCTACGCCATGGTGGCACCGGTGGCCGCCGTCCTCGCCGTGCTCGTGGCGTACCCCCTCGGCCGCGGCATCTACCTGTCGCTCACCGACGCCACCAGCGACAACGTCGGCCGCACCATCGGCGTCAACGAGATCCCGGACAGCTTCTCCTTCGTCGGCTTCGACCACTACGTCGAGATCCTCACCGGCAGCGCCGCCGACACCTTCTGGAAGCAGTTCGTCTGGACGCTGTTCTGGACCGCCGCCTGCGTCACCCTCCACTACGGCATCGGCCTGGCCCTCGCCGTCCTGCTCAACCGCAGGATGCGCGGGCGCACGGTGTACCGGCTGGCGCTGATCCTGCCCTGGGCGGTGCCGGTCTTCGTCACCGTCTTCTCCTGGCGGATGATCCTCGCCGACGGAGGCGTGCTGAACACCGCGTTCGCCTCCGTCGGCCTGCCCGAACCGGCCTGGCTCAGCGAGCCGTTCTGGCAGCGGACGGCGGCGATCGTCGTCAACACCTGGTGCGGGGTGCCGTTCATGATGGTCTCGCTGCTCGGCGGGCTGCAGGCGATCCCGAACGAGCTGTACGAGGCCGCGGAGACGGACGGCGCCACGCCCTGGCAGCGGTTCCGGTACGTGACGCTGCCCGGGCTGCGCGCGGTGAGCAGCACGGTGGTCATGCTGGGCGTCATCTGGACGTTCAACCAGTTCATCGTCATCTTCCTGCTGTTCGGCTCCACCGCGCCGGACACCGAGATCCTGGTCACCTGGGCGTACCGGCTCGGCTTCGGGCAGACGCCGCGGGACTACGCGGGCTCCGCAGCGTACGGCGTGATCATCCTGTCCATGCTCGTCGTGCTGGTGTCGGTCTACCGGCGCTGGCTGAACCGCAACGAGGAGGCGGCCCTCCGATGACCAGCCGGCCCCGTACCGCCGTCTCCCGCCCACCCGGCCCCGCTGCCGCCCGCCCGCGCCGCCGCGGCGAGCGCAGCACCGCCGCGTCCGTCGCGCTGCACGGCACGCTGCTCCTGGCCAGCTTCGTCGCGCTCTTCCCGGTCGCCTGGCTCGCCTGGATCTCCCTCGGCCCCGACAAGACCGACTTCCTGCACGCCGACGAGATCGCCGGGAAGCTCAGCCTGTCGAACTACTCGACCGTGCTGGCCGACACCGACTTCCTCCGGTGGGTCGGCAACTCGCTGATCGTCAGCCTCGGCACCTGCCTGGTCGGCGTCTTCGTCTCCGCCAGCGCCGCGTACGCCGTCTCGCGCCTGCGCTTCCCCGGCCACCGGCAGCTGATGTGGACGTTCCTGGTCACGCAGATGTTCCCGTTCGCGATCCTGATCGTGCCGCTGTACAACATCCTGGCCGGGCTCGACCTGCTGGACACGTACTGGGCGCTGATCGCCGTCAACCTCACCCAGGCGGTGCCGTACTGCGCCTGGCTGCTCAAGGGCTACTTCGACACCATCCCGCACGAGATCGACGAGGCCGGGCGGGTCGACGGGCTCACGCCCTTCGGCACGTTCTGGCGGCTGGTGCTGCCGCTGGCCCGGCCCGGCATGGCGGTCGCCGCGTTCTACACCTTCATCACCGCGTGGTCGGAGTTCGCCTTCGCCTCGGTGTTCATGCTCAGCTCCGACAAGTACACCCTGCCGATCGGCCTGGCGACCTTCGTCAGCGAGCACGACCAGCAGTGGAACCTGATGGCCGCCACCGGCGTGCTCATCGGGATCCCCGCGGCCGCGTTCTTCTACCTCGTCCAGCGCCACCTGGTGACCGGCCTGACGGCCGGCGCCGCGAAGTCGTAGCCCGCCTCTCCCGCACGCCCCTTTCCGTACCCCTTTTCCGTACGCCCCTCCCGCAAGCCACTGGACGCGGCCCGCGCGGCCGCCCGCCCACTTCACGACCCGGGGAAGACATGACCCAGCACCTTGCCGCCCGTACGGCCGCCGACTCCGCCGACGCCCTCGACTGGTGGCGCGACGCGGTGATCTACCAGGTCTATCCGCGCAGCTTCGCCGACGGCGACGGCGACGGCACCGGCGACCTGCCCGGCATCCGCGCCCGGCTGCCGTACCTCGCCGGGCTCGGCGTCGACGCGGTGTGGCTCAGCCCGTTCTACGCCTCCCCGCAGGCCGACGGCGGCTACGACGTCGCCGACTACCGCGCCATCGACCCCGCCTACGGCACCCTCCACGACGCCGACGCCCTCATCCGCGACGCCCACGAGCTGGGCCTGCGGATCATCGTGGACGTCGTCCCCAACCACTCCTCCGACCGGCACGAGTGGTTCCGCCGCGCCCTGCGCGAAGGCCCCGGCTCCCCGCTGCGCGCCCGCTACCACTTCCGCCCGGGCAAGGGCGCGAACGGCGAACTGCCGCCCAACGACTGGGAGTCCATCTTCGGCGGCCCCGCCTGGACCCGCTGCCCCGACGGCGAGTGGTACCTGCACCTCTTCGCCCCCGAGCAGCCCGACTTCGACTGGGACCACCCGGCGGTCGCCGACGAGTTCCGCTCCATCCTGCGCTTCTGGCTCGACATGGGCGTGGACGGCTTCCGCGTCGACGTCGCCCACGGCCTGGTCAAGGCGGCCGGGCTGCCCGACATCGGCGTCGTCGACGACCAGCTGAAGCTGCTCGGCAACGCCCCCATGCCGTTCTTCGACCAGGACGGCGTGCACGACATCTACCGCAGCTGGCGCCGCGTCCTGGACGAGTACCCGGGGCGGCGCATCGCCGTCGCCGAGGCGTGGACGCCGACCGTGGAGCGCACGGCCAACTACGTACGCCCCGACGAGCTGCACCAGGCCTTCAACTTCCAGTACCTCGGCACGTACTGGGACGCCGCGGAACTGCGGCCCGTCATCGACGCCTCCCTGGCGGCCATGCGCCCCGTCGGCGCCCCCGCCACCTGGGTGCTGTCCAACCACGACGTCACCCGGCACACCACCCGCTTCGCCAACCCGCCCGGCCTGGGCACCCAGCTGCGCTCCGCCGGCGACCCGGCGCTGGGCCTGCGCCGCGCCCGCGCCGCGACGCTGCTGATGCTCGCGCTGCCCGGCTCCGCGTACCTCTACCAGGGCGAGGAGCTGGGCCTGCCGGACGTCACCGACCTGCCCGACGAGGTGCGCCAGGACCCGGCGTTCGCCCGCGGGGCGGGGCAGGACGGGTTCCGTGACGGCTGCCGGGTGCCGATCCCGTGGACGGTGGCGGGCCGTTCGTACGGCTTCGGCGCCGGCGGCAGCTGGCTGCCGCAGCCGGCGGGCTGGGGCGAGCTGAGCGTCGAGGCGCAGAGCGGCGACCCCGGCTCCACGCTGGAGCTGTACCGGGCGGCGCTGGCGGTACGCCGCGAACACCCGGCGCTGGGCGCGGGCGACGGGGTGGAGTGGCTGGCGGCGCCGGAGGGGGTGCTGCTGTTCCGGCGGGAGCCCGGAGGCGGCGGCGCCGGCGCGGCGTTCGTCTGCGCGGCCAACACCACGGGCGCCCCGGTGCGGATCACGGTGCCGGCGGGGCGGGTGCTGCTGGCGAGCACGGAGGCCGTGGGCGGCGCGGTGGGCGCGGTGGGCGCCGCCGCGGGCGGCGTGGTCGAGCTGCCGGGCGACACGACGGTGTGGTGGTCGGCGGAGGACGCCTGAGCCGAACGGACCAGGTTCCCCGGTCCGCCGCACCCCGGACCCCCGGTAGCAGATAGCCTCGGTGAGCTGGACTGGGGCGAGTGCGGAGGCAGTTGATGCCGGGTCAACAGGCGCGGACGCCGGACGTCCGCTTCGGCCGGGGCAGACACCGCGACCTGCGGGGCCGCCCCTTCCCCGGCGCCGCGCTGGAGCCGTCGCCCGGCGGGCAGCGGGAGGTCCTGCGGGAGCTGCGGGCATGGGCCGAGCGCGAGGCCGAGGACACCATCGAGTGGTACCTGCACGACAAGCGCCTCAAGCGCCGCGGCTCCCGCGTCATCAGCGCGCTGACGATCCTGCTCGCCGTCGCCGGCACCCTCGTCCCGCTGGCGAGCGTCGTCTCCGGCGGCCCGCCGCAGGGCTGGGGGTACGTGCTGCTGGCGCTGGCGGCCGGATGCAAGGGCTTCGACCACTTCTTCGGGCTGTCGTCGGGCTGGATGCGCGACATCGCGGCGGCGCAGACGCTGCGCGCGGAGCTGAACGACTTCCGGCTGGCCTGGGCGGCGGAGCAGCTGCGGTCGCCCGGCGCCGCCGGTGAGGACGGTGCGGGCGGCGCGGGCGGTGCCGCCGCCGCGGGCGGTGCCCTCGACCCGGCGGCGCTGGAGCGCCGGCTCGCGCTGCTGACGTCGCTGGTGGAGGCCGTACGACGGCAGGTGGAGTCGGAGACGGCGGAGTGGCTGACGGAGTTCCGGGCCACGGCGCAGCAGCTCCAGGACCACGCGGGCCCGCCGCCCGCCGCGGGAGCGTGAGGCGCCGGTGGCCGCGGAGCGGATGCTGACGGTCGTCCTGCCGGACGGCGGCGAGCGGGACGTCGTGCTGGAGGCGCCGGACGACGCGTGGTTACCGCTGGTGTCCCGGCACCTCGCCGAGTGGTTCTGCCGGCCCCACCTCGGGGACCAGCTGTTCCTCGCCGACGGCACCGAGCTGCCGCGCGACGCCAGGCTCTCGGACGTGCCCGTACGCTCCGGCATCCGGCTCTGGCTCGGCGCACCGCCGGCCGCCGCGGGCCCGGACGGCACCACCCCCGACGCGGTCCACCGCGGACTCCTGCAGTCGGGTCTCGTCCACCACGGCGAGGGCGGCACGCTGCTCTTCTCCCGCCCGCCCGACGGGACGGAGGCCGCGGTGCCCGAGCGCGGCGGCTGGCGCCGGCTGCTGCCCGGCGCCCGGCGCCCTCCGGACACCCCGCCGGAGATCCGGCCGGACTTCCGGCCGCGGTTCGCGGACCCCGGCCGGCTGCTCGCGGACCCCCGGACGGCCGCGGACGAGCTGTGGCCGTACGCTCCGGACGGCGACCGGTTCCTCCACCTGGAGCTGGGCCACGCCCCCGACCCGTACGACCCGCCGCGGCGGCTGCCGGTCACGGTGGACCTGCCCCGCGCCGGGGTCCTCGGCGTCGCGGCGCCGCGGGCCGCGGACGGCCCCGGCCCGTGGCTCGTCGCCCAGCTCCTGGCCACGCACAGCCCGGCCCACGTCGACGTACGCGTCCTGACCGCCGGCGGCCGGGACCGTGCCGTCTGGGACTTCCTCCGCTGGCTCCCCGCCACCGCCGCCGGCCCCCGGGTCACCCCCGCCGGGGCGTCGGAACCGCACCTCGACGACCTGCTCGGCCGCACCCGCTCCGGGGCCGGGGGCCGCCGGCCCACCGCCGCCGTCCTCGTCCTCGACGGCGCCGGCCAGCTGGCCGCGCTGCCCGGGGTCACCGAACTGCTCAGGAACGGGCCCGCGTACGGGGTGTTCACCCTCTGCCTGGACGCCGAGGCGCGGCTGCTGCCCCCGGAGTGCCGCGCGGTGGCCGAGGTCGACGGCGGTACCCGGCTGACGCTGGGGGGAGAGCACGTCCACCGGGGCTGGCACCCGCACCTGGCCGCACCCGGCACGACCGACCGCATCGGCCGCGTCCTCGCGGCACTCCGCGACCCCGCCGCCCGCGTCGAGCCGGCGGACAGCCCCCGCCTGCTCGACCTGCTCGGCCTCCCCGGCCCCGGCCCCCACGACGTCGTCTCCCGCTGGCGGCGCCGCCGCGACGGGCGGCTCTCTGCGCCCGTCGGCGAGTCCCTGGGCGTACCGGTGTTCATCGACCTCGCCCGCGACGGCCCGCACGCCCTCGTCGCCGGCACGACCGGCTCCGGCAAGACGGAGTTCCTGCGCACCTGGATCGCCTCCATGGCCGCGGCGCACCCGCCCGACGAGGTGTCGTTCCTGCTGGTGGACTACAAGGGCGGCAGCGCGTTCGCCGACTGCGCCCGGCTGCCGCACACCGTGGACGTGCTCGCCGACCTCGACGGCTACGCCGCCGAGCGCACCCTGGCCGGCCTGGCCGCCGAGCTGCGCAGGCGCGAGTACGTCATGACGAGGGCCCAGGTACCCGACGTCGGCGCCTACGCCGAGCTGTACGCGGCCCGGGACCCGCGGGCCCCCGAGCCGCTGCCCCGGGTGGTCATCGTCGTGGACGAGATCGCCTCCCTCACCCGGGAGCTGCCCGGCTTCGTCTCCGGCCTGGTCGACCTCGCGCGGCGGAGCCGCTCCCTCGGCGTCCACCTGGTGCTCGCCACCCAGCGGCCCGGCGGCGGCGTGGCCACGGCCGAGATCAGGGCCAACACCAACCTCCGTATCGCCATGCGCCTCGCGGACCGGCAGGAGAGTGCGGACGTCATCGACGCACCGGACGCGGCCTGGCTCGGCACGTCGGAGCCCGGCGCCGCCTACGTGCGCACCGGCGCCGAGACCCTCGTCCGCCTGCGCACCGCGCGCGTGGGCGACCTCCCCCCGCCGCCCCCGGCCAGCCGCCCGCCCGTGCAGATCCGCGGCGCCGACGGCAAGGACCGCGCGGACACCGCGGGCGCGCTGCGCGTCGAGCCGGAGCCGACCGGGCCGACGGACCTCGCCGTCCTGGTCGACTCCCTCCGCGACGCCACCGCCGCCCTCGACATCGCCTGGCCCACCGCCCTCTTCCCGCCGCCGCTCGCCGACGAGATCCAGCTCCACGGGCCGCTGACCGAGGACAACCTGCCCGAGGGCGCGCGCGACCTCCTGCCCGTGCCCATCGGACTGGCCGACGTACCCGAGGACCGGGTCCAGGGCTTCGCCGTGCTCGACCTCGCCGACAAGCTGCCCCTGCTCGTCTCCGGCGGCCCCCGCAGCGGGCGCTCGCAACTGCTGCGCACGGTCGCCGGCTCGGTCGCCCGTCAGCACAGCCTCGCCGACGTGCACCTCTACGGCATCGACTGCGGCACCGGCGGACTGCAGGCGCTCGCCGAACTGCCGCACTCCGGCGCCGTCGTCTCCCGCAACGAACGCGACCGGCTGACCCGGCTGCTGGACCGGCTCTCCACCACCGTGCGGGTACGGCAGTCGCAGCTCGCCGCGGAGGCGTTCGGCGACATCGCCGACCAGCGGCAGGCGGTGGCGGCGCACCGGCGGCTGCCGTACCTGCTGGTGCTCGTGGACGGCTGGGAGGGCTTCGTCGACGCGATGGAGGACGTCGACTACGGCAAGCCCGTGGACGACTTCGTCCGGCTCTGCCGCGAGGGCCCGCGGGTCGGCGTCTGCCCCGTCGTCGTCGGCGGGCGGACCGTGCTCCACGGCCGCATCAGGGCGGCCGCGGCGGACGTGCTCGTCCTGCGGCAGGCGGACGAGCAGGGCTACCTGGACGCGGGCATCAGGCCCTGGTACGTGCCCGGCCGCATGCCGCCGGGCCGCGCCCTCTACGCCGAGGGCAGGGACCGCACCGTCGTGCAGATCGCGCTGCTGGCCGGCGACCCCACCGCCCGCGGCCAGGCCGAGGCGCTGGCCCGGATCGGCGCGGCGGCCCGGGAGCGGGACGCCGGGGTGCCGCCCACCGGGCGCCCCTTCCGGGTGGACGCGCTGGACCTCGCCGCCGACCGCTTCCACGTCGGCGGCGGCACGGGCCGCCCCGTGGGCCGCGACGCGGAGCTGGCGTGGCTGCGCGACCGGTACGCCACCGGCACCTCCGTCGCGCTGCTCGGCCCGCGCCGGGCGGGCAAGACGTGGGTGCTCGGCGAGCTGGAGCGGCGGCTCGTCGCCGACGGCGCGCGGCGGGTGCGCAAGCTCACCGTCCCGCACCGCGCCAGCCCCGTCGCCAGCCCGGACGAGCTGGCCGCCCTCCTCGACCCGGCGGTGTCCGGCGCGGCGAGCCCCGCCGAGGCGCTGCTGGCCCGGGCGAACGAGCCCGCGGCGCGCGCCGACCGGGCGGCGTTCCTGCTCGACGAGGTCGGCCGGCTCGCCGAGTACCACCCCGCCGCCGTCTCCTGGCTGCGCGACCTCGGCCAGGCCGGCGCGTGGCTCGTCTACACCGGCACCGAGAAGGACTGGCAGACCGTCGTACGCTCCGCCCTCACCGCCCCCGGCTCCAGCTTCGGCAACGACGTCGACAAGCGCATCCTCGGCCCGCTCGGCGAACCGCACGCGCTGGCGTTCCTCACCGGCACCGCCGCGAACCTCGGCGTCGACATCGCCGCCGACCGCGCCGGCGCGTGGATCCTGGCGCAGGTCGGCACCTGGCCGTTCTACCTGCAGGTGATGGGGGACGCGGTGGTACGGGCCGTGCAGGCCGACGACCGCCGCCCGCTCACCAGCCCCGCGGCGCTCGCGGAGCTGCGCCGGCAGGAGCTGCTGATCGGCCGCGGCGAGCAGTTCCGGTCCCGCTGGGCGGAGATAGGCCCCGCCGGCCGCGCCGCCCTGCTGCACACCCCCGGCGAACCGCCCCCGGACCCGGCGCCGGCGCAGCGCATGGAGCTGCGGGACGTGGGGCTGCTGCGGCCGGGCGACGTGTGGCTGGCGGACCGGCCGTTCTTCGACTGGATCGCGCTGAGCCAGGTGTCGCTGCGCGACGAGTCGTTACGGGCCGGGGGACGGCGCGAGCCCCCGGCGGACAACTCGGCGGACAAGCCGCGGGCCGAAGGCGGCCCCCCAAGCGAGGAGGAGTCGGCCAGATGAGCCGCTACCGGCCGAGCCGGGCCTACCAGCAGGAGCTGGACGTCCGGTTCCCCGGCGACCACGTGCCCGGCTGGGCGCGGCCCCTGGTCGAGGGGCAGCTGCCCAACTCCGCCGCGTGGCTGGTGGAGCTGCCCCGCCGGGCCGGCAAGACGTGGTTGGCGCACGCCGTCGAACGGGCCCGGGGCGCGCTCCGGCCGTCGCGCCGGGTGGACCTGCGCTCGCCGGCCGAGGCGGCGCGGCGCCGCGGCCTGGGCTGCCTGCGGGGCGGCAAGCAGGCGCCGGGGGTGCCGGCGGGGTGCGTGGTACTGGTCGACGAACCGGCGCGGGCCCGCGGCGGCGCGGTCGTCGCCGCCGGCGGGCGCACCGCCGGTACCGGGGCCCCCGCCCACGGCGGCGTCGACCCCGCCGCCCTCGCCACCGGACTGGCGCAGGTACGGGACGCCGGCGCCGTGCCCGTCGTCCTCGCCACCCCCGCCGAGCACCTCCTCCTCGCCCCGCACCTCGGCGCCGACGCACCCAAGGACGTGCTGCGCCCGCCGCGGCTCGGCGCCGACGAGTGCGCGCGCATGGCCGCTCGTGCGGCGGAGTGGGCGCCCGGCGTCGTGGCGCTGCTGCGCGAGGCGGAACCGGGGTGGCTGCAGACCCCGTTCCTCCTCGAACTCGCCCTGCAGACCGCCGAGGAGCACCCCGCGCTCCGCACCGACCCGGCGCGGCTGGCGACGGCCGCGTACGAGGAGGCCTGCGGCCGGCACCAGTACGTGCCGCAGTGGTTCCACGACGGCCTCGCCGCCGAGCACCGCGCCGCGCTGCGGGCCCGGCGGTGGCGCGACGCGGGCGTGGAGGTCGCCGTGCCGGCCGCGCACCCGCCGCCCGCGGACGACCCCGTGCTCGTCCGCCACCTGCCCGACGTGCTGCGCATCCACCACATCACCGACCTCCACCACGGCGGCGGGCTGCGCGCGAACGTCGACGCCAAGGACACCTCGCAGGCCGGGCAGCGCCTCGCGGAGCTGGCCGGCGCGGGCTCGCCGCTCGACGCGTACCTCGAACACGTACGCCAGCTCGCGGGCCAGGGCCGGGCCCCGCACCTGGTCATCGCCACCGGCGACCTCGTGAACCGGCCCGTCGACGCCGACGGCGAGACGGCCCTCGGCTGGCTGCGCACGCTGGCGGGCCACCTCGCCGACCACCCCGACCTGCGCCCCGACGACCCGCGGGTGCTGCTCACGGGCGGCAACCACGACGTGTCGTGGGAGCTGTGCCTGGACGCGGACCCGCAGGCGCGGCACCGCTGGTTCGCCCGCGTCTTCGCCGACTACCCGCACCCCGACCTGCACGAGCCCGACCCCGCGGCGCGCCGGCTCTACGTCACGTACCCGGGCGCGGGGCTGCGCGTGGCGCTCCTGGGCACCGCGGAGTCCGGCGGCGAACCGGCGCACGACCGGGACCGGGAGCGGCTGGAGCGCTTCCGCGCGGAGTACGTGGCGGCGGCGGGTGCGGCGGACGACGACGCCGTACGCCGTATCGTCCTCGACTTCGAGCGCCACGACCCCGGCGTCATCGCCCGCGGCGTCCTCGACCGGCTCACGCGCGAACCCGGCTACGTCACCCTGGCGGCCCTGCACCACCCGCTGTCGCCGGTGCCCGCGGTGGAGATCGCCCCGTACTCGGGGGTGGTCAACGCCGGCCAGGCGAAGTGGACGCTGGCGGACGCCGCCACGTCTCTGGTCCTGCACGGCCACACCCACCTGGGCTTCACCGCCGCCGAACGCCTGCTGGGCACCGCCCGCCCCTGGACCACCCGCATCGCGGGCGCCCCGGCGCTGGGCAGCCGCGAGTCGGACGAGCGCAACGGCTACAACGAGGTGTTCGTCGCCCGCGAGGGCGGCGAACACGCGCTGGCGCTGCGGACGGTGCGCTTCGAGGCGGGCGCCTGGACTCCGGCGGAGCCGGTGGCCTTCCACCCCGGCGCCCCCGACGAAACCCCCCTCCGAGACCTCTGCACGATCCCGCGGTAACGCTCCGCGGGGTGCCGGGTGGTCGTGCCGGCGGCCGCGGCGTTCCCAGGCGGAGCCACCACCCACGACGGCGGTACGCGCGCTCTGCGCGGCTGCCGCGATGCGGTCCCGGCCGGGGCGGGTCGGCTGAGCGGGCGCGCTGCGTGGGCGGGGGTGCGTCGTCGCGGCAAAGCCGCGCGGTGCGCCGGCCGCCTCGGCGGCTCCGCGGGGGTCCGCGCGACCGGCGGGCCCGCCTGCGCCTTCCGCAGGCACACCTCGCGGCCGGCGGGCCCGGCCGTGCCCCGACCCGCGGCAGGCGGCGGCGTACGTCTGCCTGCCTGCGGGCCGCGGGCCCGCCCCGCGCTCAGCTCTGCGCGACTTCCCGCCCGGCTCCCGGGTGCTCTCCCTGCTCCTCCTGCCCCTGCCCCGGCCCGCCGCCGGCCACTGCACCGACCGCGCCCGCCGCAGCCGCCGCCGCACCCGCCGTGCCCGCGGCAGGCGTCAGCGCGCCGGGGTACACCGACTCCCGTACCGACGCATACTGCTGCCGTACCGCCTGCCCCAGCACCAGGTCCTCGTCCGGCTCGAACGTCTCGTGCGGCCCCGTCTCCCACACCGGCGGCGCCTCCGCGCTCAGCCGGCCCTCCGCGGCCCCCAGCGCCCAGGCCGCCTGCCGGGCCGCGCCGAGGGCCGCGTAGTCGGCGGACGCCGGGACCACGACCTGCGCCTGGAAGACGGCCGGGGCCAGCGCCTGGACCGCCGGGAGGCCGGCCGCGGCGCCGAGGAGGAAGACGCGGCGTACGGTGACGCCGCGGGCGCGCAGCACCTCCAGCGCGTCCGCGAGGCCGCACAGCATGCCCTCGAAGGCGGCCCGGGCCAGGTGCTCCGGGCGCATGCTCTCGCGGCGCAGGCCGTGCAGGGAGCCGGCGGTCTGGGGGAGGTTCGGGGTGCGCTCGCCGTCGAGGTACGGCAGGAGTACGAGGCCGTGGGCGCCGGGCGTGGAGGTCAGGGCCAGCTCGGAGAGCCGCTCCAGGTCGGCCGGCGCCAGGCCCTGCAGCTCGGCGGCGCCGCGCAGGGCGCGTACGGCGTTGAGGGTGTGGACGACCGGCAGGTGCATGCCGGTGGCGTCGGCGAGGGCGGTGATGGTGCCGCCGGCGTCGGGCAGCGCCGCGTCGTGGACGGCGTAGACCGCGCCGGAGGCGCCGAGGGTGACGACCGCGTCGCCGGCGCCGACGCCGAGGCCGAAGGCGGCGGCCATCGTCTCGCCGGTGCCGGCGGAGATCAGCAGCCCCTCCGGCGTGCGGCCGGCGGCCTCGGCGGGGCCCAGCACGTCCGGCAGGCCCGCCTCGTGGCCCAGGGCCAGCTCGACGAGGTCGCGGCGCCACTCGCCGGCGTGCGCGGACCAGTAGCCGGTGGTGGAGGCCGAGCCGCGGTCGGTGGTGCGGCGGGGCGGCTTGCCGAGGAGCTGCCAGACGAGCCAGTCGTGCGGGGTCATCAGCTGGGTGGTGCGCGTGGCGTGGTCGGGCTCGGTGGCGGCGAGCCGGCGCAGCTTGGTGACGGGCAGCTTCGCGTCCGGCACGGCGCCGACGGCCTCGGCCCACGCGGCCCGGCCGCCCAGCTCGTCGACGAGGTCGGCGGCGGCTCCCTGGGCCCGCTTGTCGTTGCCGGTGAGCGCGGGGCGTACGGGCGCGTCCGCGGCGTCCAGCGGGATGACCGCGTGCTGCTGGGCCGTGACGCCGATGGCCTGCACGCCTTCGAGCAGGCCGCCGTCGGCGGCCTCGCCGAGGGAGAGCAGCCACGTCTGCGGGTCGGCCTCGTACGGCGCCGGCACCTCGGCGGACTCGGGCACGGGGTGCGGGGCGTAGCCCTGCTTGAGTACCGCGCCGGTGTCGGCGTCGCAGACGACGATGTTGGTGCCTTCAGGCGAGCTGTCCAGACCGGCGACTATCCCCATGCCGCAGATGATGCCCTATCGGCCGGGCCGGTCGGGCACCGGAGCGGTTTCGGCCGCGGGACCGACAAGATCCGGCCCATCTGGGCGGGGCCTGCTCGAACCGGTGCTCGCCCGGCAGCTGCTCCGGGGTCAGGTGTTCGTCGTACCCCAGTCGTCGGCCTCCTCGCGCCGGCTGCCGCCGTTCGCGTGCCCGTTCCCGTGGCGGAGGTGCATGCGCGAGGCGAAGTTCTCCGGCACCACGTCCGCGAACTTCACGGAGATCGAACTCGCCGCCTTGGTCACCGCGTCCCGGCCGGTCAGCGCCGCGGCCTCGGCCGCGTTGCGCACCGCCGGGGACTCGCTGAACTGCTGCGCCGCCTTCCGCAGCTGCTCATAGCGCTCACGTCCCGCCCGACTGCCCAGGACGTACCCGACGGCGATCCCCACGACGAAGCTCACCCGGTACCGCATGTCTCCACCTTCCCTCGGCCGACATCGACTGGGCTGTCCCGCCCTGCCGTCACCGGTACGGCTACCCGGGGAGGGGGAGGGGTGAATACCGATTTCGGAGCGGACCCAGCCATGCGCTAATGTATTGCGAGCAGCACAGGAGCGCCCCCCGGGAGCCGGAAGGGCCTCCGTGCGGAGCAGTCCTCCGTAGCTCAATCGGCAGAGCAGCCGGCTGTTAACCGGCAGGTTACTGGTTCGAGTCCAGTCGGGGGAGCAGGTACGCGAAGGCCCCGACCGGGGCCTTCGTCCTTTCTGTCCCGCACGGCCCGCCCGGCCCCGCCGCCCGTCCCGGAACCGGACGCGGTCTTCCCGCGTCCTTCCGGGCATGCGCAGCGGCCCGGGCTCCACTCCGGCAACGGGGTCTCCGGGCGACAGATCGTATGAGCGGCTATGCTGCGGCAGACGGCGCGCACATCTGTGCGTGACGCGCCGTACGGGGCGGTAGCTCAGCCGGTTAGAGCAACGGACTCATAATCCGTCGGCCGTGGGTTCGAGTCCCACCCGCCCCACCCACCCCTCTTCCCGAAGGATCGTTTCTACCGCCGGACAACCCTCGGGAGCACGCCGAGGACTGTCCGCCGTGCGGGCCACCCCCTGGAGCGCTCCCTCAGGGCTCTGCCATGGGGATGGCCAGGGAGGCTGCGCCGCTCATGTCGAGCCATACCGCGTCCCTTGTCCGTGTCAGACGCAGCATGACGCGCCCGCACTGCTGGCAGCGTGCGACCAGGCCGGGTGCGTGCCGGTAGACGTGCAGGCGGGCGAGGGGGCCCGTGCAGCCGCAGTGGGCGCACCGGCTCGGCGCGGTGAGCCCGCGGGAGCCTCCCTGCTGTAGAGGTACGTCGTGTCCAGCCCCGGGGCCCCCTTGCGCAGCTCCGAGCGGTACAGCAGGTCCGAGGGCGCCCGCACGGCGTACAGGAGCCGGAACGGGGTTCGGCTGCCGGCCGCCTCCCGGGCGCGGACCATGGACATGAGCGGCACGAGTCCCGATCCGCCCGCCACCAGCAGAACCGGCTCTGTCTGCTGCTGTCCCCACACGAGGTAGGGCGACACCTCCCCGTCGGGTGTGCGCTGGACCGTCAGCTCCAGGGTCCGGCCGTTGGGGGCCGAGGCGATCGAGTAGCTGCGCTGGGTGCTGTAGCCGTCTTCCGCGGTGAGCCTGACACGTGCTGTCCGGCCAGGTGCCCGGGCCAGTCCGGCAGGTCCAGCGTCAGGGTGACGGCCGTCTCGGACTCCGCGTGCCGGTCCGTCACCGAGGCGATCCGCCACCGGAGCCGGTCGCCTGGTCTCCCTGGTACCGCTGCTCTCGCCATGGATCTCCGTAGTCGTGGTAGCCGGCGCTCTCCCAGAAGCCGGGCGGGGCCGCCGTGTTCGGGCGCGAGATCGCTGCCCCCGTAGCCGTAGGCGATCCATGCTTTGCCGTCGACCAGATCGGCCAGGGGGATGTTCGGGGAATCGGCCGGGAGCGCCGTCAGGCCCGCCCAGTCCCACACGTGCCGCTTGCCGGCTTCCGTGGTCACCGGCAGTTCCCAGCCCTCTCGCCGGACGCGGGGAGTGGGCCCGGCGGACAGCACCGGGAAGCCGGTCGTCTCGTACTGCCCCGGCGGCAGCTTCGTGCTCGCCGGCGGCCTTCGGCCGTGGAACCCACGCGAGATGAGCGCCATACGCGCCGTCCTTGTTCGTCTCCAGCTCAGGCGCTCAGCGCCGTCGCCACTGCGTCGCGTACGGCCTCGACCAGCTCCTGCGCCTGCCGGTGACCGGCGGGGTCGATGCCGGACCGGTCGGTGACTCATGGACCGGTAGGTCTGTGACGACGCTTGCGCAGTGCGCTTGCCGCCGCCGCCGCGGCGAGCGCCGCGCCCGTCAGCGCAGGGCCCGGGTAGCGCGCGAGCGAGGCTTGCCAGGAGCGGCTGTGGGAGGAGTCGTCGAAGACGCCGTGGGCGCCGTGGTCGCTGCCCGGTGGCTGGTCGACGGGCTTGAAGAGATTGTTCTCGCCGGTCGGCCGGTCATCGGTCTGCTGGGCGTCGAAGCCGGTACGGGCGAGGTAGCCGTCGAGGAGGGCGGGGACGAGCTTGCACGATCGTGCCGTGGTCGCGCGGGAGCATGCGTGTCAGCGCGGTCCGGGTGCCGTTGACGATGTTCGCGCCGCGTTCGGCGTACAGACGCGCGGTCGCCCTGCCGACGCCTGCGCTGGCACCGGTGATCACGACGTGAACGGGCACGGTCATCCTCCTGCTTCCGGCTCAGGGTGCCATCCGCCTCAGCTCCGTCGGTGGGCACGGTGCAGACGGCCGTCTCCAGCCGTTCCACGGTCGGGGCGGGCGTCACTGATCCCCGTCGGCGTCCGGCCGGTTCTCCCGGCGTGCACCGCCCGGGAGCATTTCCTGGGCTTTGGACTTGATGCCCTGGCGGAGCATGGCGGTGCGGTCGGTGTCGCCTTTGAGGACGGAGGCCGTGGCGGCCTGGATCTGGTCGAGGGTGGCGTGGGGTGGGATGGGGGGCACGGCGGGGTCGGTGTGGAAGTCGAGGACGTAGGGCCGGTCCGCGGCCAGGGCCGTCTCCCAGGCGTGCCGCACCTGGCCGGGCCGGTCGATGCGGAGGTCGCCGAGGCCGAGGGAGCGGGCGAAGTCGGCGTAGGGGATGTCGGGAAGGGATTGCGAGGGCAGGAACTGGGGTGCGCCGTTCATGGCGCGCATCTCCCAGGTGACCTGGTTGAGGTCGTGGTTGTTGAACACGGCCACGATCAGGCGGGGGTCTTCCCAGTCCTGCCAGTACTTGCGGATCGTGATGAGTTCGGCGAGGCCGTTCATCTGCATCGCGCCGTCGCCGACCAGGGCGATCGCGGGCCGGTCGCCGTGGGCGAACTTGGCGCCGATGGCGTAGGGGACGCCGGGGCCCATGGTGGCCAGGGTGCCGGACAGCGAGCCGCGCATGCCGTCACGCATCCGCAGGTGGCGGGCGTACCAGTTGGCGGCGGAGCCGGAGTCCGCGGTGAGGATGACGTCCTCGGGCAGCAGGGCGTTGAGGGTGTGTGCGACGTGTTCGGGGTTGATCGGGTCGGCGTCGACCGCGGCGCGGCGCTCCATGACCTCCCACCAGCGGGCGGTGTCCTGCTCGATCTTCTTGCGCCAGTCGCTGTCCCGGGCCTGCCGCAGGTGCGGGAGGAGCCTCTGGAGGGTGGTGCGGGCGTCGCCGATGAGGTTGATCTCGAAGGGGTAGCGCAGGCCGACCATGTGCGCGTCGACGTCGATCTGCACGGCGCGCGCCTGGCCGTACTCGGGGAGGAACTGGGAGTAGGGGAAGCTGGAGCCGATGACCAGCAGGGTGTCGCAGTCCTGCATCAGCTCGTACGAGGGCCGGGTGCCCAGCAGGCCGATCGCCCCGGTGACGTAGGGGAGTTCGTCGTCGAGGACGTCCTTGCCGAGGAGCGCCTTGGCCACGCCGGCACCCAGCCGGTCGGCGGTCTCCATGACCTCCCGGCGGGCGCCGCGCGCGCCCTGGCCGACGAGGATCGCGACCCTCTCACCCGCGTTGAGCAACTCCGCCGCGCGTTCGATGTCGGGGTCGGCCGGGACGGGCGCGGAGTTCGACATGTCCAGGCTGGAGGGCACCATCTTGAACGCGTGCTCGGGCGCGGAGTAGTCGAGGTCCTGTACGTCGGCCGGGATGATGAGGGCGGTGACGGTGCGGCGGGCGATGGCGGTGCGCATGGCGCGGTCGAGGACGTTGGGCAGCTGCTCCGGGACGGTGACCATCTCGCAGAAGTCGGACGCGACGTCCTTGTAGAGGCTCAGCAGGTCGACCTCCTGCTGGTAGGAGCCCCCCATGGCGCTGCGGTCGGTCTGCCCGACGATCGCGACCACGGGTACGTGGTCGAGCTTGGCGTCGTACAGGCCGTTCAGGAGATGGATGGCACCGGGCCCGGACGTGGCGGCACACACCCCCACCCGCCCGGAGAACTTGGCGTAACCCACCGCCTGGAAAGCGGACATCTCCTCGTGCCGCGCCTGGACGAACCGGGGCTCGTTGCCCGCCCGGCCCCATGCGGCGAGAAGTTCGTTGATGCCGTCGCCGGGATAGGCGAAGACGTGCTCGACCTTCCACGCACGCAACCGGTCCAGGACGTAGTCGGAAACCTTGGTCGGCATACCGCCGCCTTTCGATGGTGGGTGAGCGCGCCCCGCGGATCGCGCGGGAGGGCTCAGGGGGGCGCTGGGCGAGGCGTTCGGGACGCTCGTGCGGCAGGTCTTCGTCGAGGCCGAGGGCCGGTGCCTCTGCGAGATGCAGGGCGTGGCGGCGGCGGCCGGTGTCGGCCTGATCGATCTGCGTACGGCAGCCGTCCGTCGTGTACGCTCCCCTGCTGCCGGCATCGAAACGGACCTCGCCATCGACCGCCCCGACCAGCTCGGCCGCCACCGTTCCGCCCACTCGGACGAAATCGCAGAGCAGGATCGCCGATCGGCTGTCCGGGTGAGCCGACGTCCGGCTGAGGGCTCTCAGCGCCCGAGCGTGCGCTTGAGCTGGGCCTTGTTCATGGACGAGCGGCCATGGATGTTGCGGCGGCGGGCTTCCGCGTAGAGCTGGTCGTAGGTGGGCCCGCCGGGGCCCGAGTGGGAGCGCAGGCCGCCCCTGCGGCCGGAGGAGATGTCCTTGGTGGAGGCACGGCTGGCGGTGCGTGCCTCGCCGGTGCGGGCGCGCTCCTTGTTCACCGTGCGGGCGGCGATCTCCTTCGCCCGCCGCGTGCCGGTGCCGCGCTTCTGCGCGCCCTCCTTGATGTACTCGTACTGACGTTCCCGCTTCTGGCTGGACCCACTCGGCATGGCGCCTCCTGTCGGCTTCGTAGGGCGGATCACACCATCGTGTGCCACTCCCAATGCGACATCAAACGGGCAGAACGCCCCAGAGACTCAGCCGCCGCCAAGCGCTACGCGGCTGCGGTGCGGTCGGCCCGGACGCGGCCCGCACCGTTGGTGAGCCGTCAGCCGGTGGTTGCGGTGTGTGCGGGCAGTACCCAGTCCGGCCGCGGGAAGTGGCAGGTGTAGCCGTTCGGGTAGGTGATCAGATAGTCCTGGTGCTCGGGCTCGGCCTCCCAGAACGGGCCGGCGGGCTCGATGGTCGTGACCGCCTTGCCCGGCCACAACCCCGACGCGTCCACGTCCGCGATCGTGTCGCGGGCGACCTTCTCCTGTTCGGGGGTGAGCGGGAAGATCGCCGACCGGTAACTCGTGCCGACGTCGTTGCCCTGGCGGTTCAGGGTCGACGGGTCGTGGATCTGGAAGAAGAACGCCAGGATGTCACGGTAGGTCGTCCGCGCCGGGTCGAACATGATCTCGACGGCTTCGGCATGGCCCGGGTGGTTGCGGTACGTCGCGTGATCGTTCTCGCCGCCGGTGTATCCGACACGGGTGGCCAGCACCCCTGGCTGCCGGCGGATGAGATCCTCCATGCCCCAGAAGCACCCCCCGGCCAGAACGGCCGTCTCCGTGCCCGGTTCGCGGGTGATCTGTCCAGTGTCGTGTATTCCGCTGGTCATGGTGTGCGCCCCTCTGTGCTGGTGTCGTCGGTCCCGAACAGCGAGCGGTACCGGCCGTAGCCCTGCGCCTCCAGCTCGGAGAGCGGGATGAAACGCAGCGCGGCAGAAGCTCGGCCAACCGGTGCCGCTGTCGTACTTGTCGAGAGACGAGAACAACGGCTGGCCGAGACCACGTCCACGTAGATCCCGGCCTCGTGGTTGTTCCAGTACTCGTTCCGGAACGCGGGCTCGGTCCCGTCCTTCTGCGTGACGCGGAACTGACTGTCGGTGAGGCGGCTCAGCGCCTCCGGGGTCTTGCCGTAGCCGTGTGCCACGATCCTCTCCTTTCCCGACGTCGCTGGCTACGACGCCACCGGGGACAACACTGCACGGAACGGTTTTGGTCCCGGCCCCTGAGGACTCACTGTGATCTCGATCTCAGATGCGGGGAAGAGCAGGTCTGGAATATCCGCGGCAGTGCGCTCAGTGGACTCAGCGTGACCCCTCCGCCGGGGCGCGTCACCGGCGGGCGCTTCGCGGCTCCAGGAGGCGGGAGGCCGCCCAGGCGCCCGTGGCCGCGGCGCTGTCCGTCCACGGCAGGCCGGTGTAGTCGCCGGCGAGGATCAGGGGGCGGCCGTGCGGCGGGGTGCGGCGGTAGGCGGCGACGGCGCGGGCGCGGCCTACGGGGGAGCGGGGTTCGGCGGCGGGCCAGCGGACGACGTGGGCCGTGGTCACGGCGTCGCCGATGCCGGGGAGGCGGCGTTCGACCTCCGGCAGGACCGCGGTCACCACGTCGGCGTCGCCGTGCGCACGCAGCCGCTCGGCGGCGTCGCCGGTGAGGAAGACGCCGAGGAGTTCGCCGCGGCCCGCCGTGCGGTCCGGGGACTTGTTGCCCTCCACGCTCAGCGCGGCGACGTCCTGGCGCTCGCGCTCGGGGAGGAGCACGCCGTAGACGTCCCGCAGCGCGTCGGGCGGCCGCCAGGTCCGTGCCGTGCCGAGCATCAGGGTGGCCGTGGCGCTGTAGGTGCAGGCGAGCAGGTCGGCCTCGGCCGGGGTCGCCTGCGTGCCGAGCAGCTCTGCGGCGGTGTGGGCAGGCGCGGCGAGGACGACGTGGTCGCCTTCGAAGCCCCCCTCCGGCGTCGTGACGTGCGCTCCGTCCGCCCCGAGCGCGAGGCCGGTCACCGGGTGGCCGGTGCGTACGTCGAGGGGGTCGGCCAGGGCCTCGGGGATGCGGCCGATCCCGCCCTCCACGGTCATGGTCCGCGGTCTGCGGTAGCCGAAGGCGGCCATCGCCATCGCCAGCGCGCGCGAGGTGCCGTGCAGCGGCTGAAAGTAGAAGCCCTGCAGCATCGGCTCGTAGAAGTAGTCCGCGACCGCGGGGACGGTGTCGTCGGCGAGCCACCCCGCGGCGTCGCGGTCGTCGAACGGGGCCCACGCGCCGTAGTCGGTGAGCGACCTGCCGCGTACGTGGCGGCGGAGGGCGGCGAGGTGGCGTGCCAGGGCGAGGAGTTCCCGCGGGCGCAGCAGCCCGCCGGTGGTGACCGACAGCGGGTTGCCGTAGCGGATGCGCCGCGGCGCCCCGTCGCGGACGACCGCGGCGTACGGGCTCGTCGGCCGCCAGGCGGCGCGCAGCCCCGTCTCCCGTACGAGGCCGGGGAGTTGCTCGTACGCCCGGGAGAGGAACTGGGCGCCGCGGTCGATCACGTACCCGTCGACGGTCTCGCTCGTCATCCGCCCGCCGACGCGGTCCGCGGCCTCCAGCACGGTCACGGCCGCCCCCGCGGCGGCGAGCCGGCGCGCGGCGACGAGCCCCGCGATCCCCGCCCCGACGACGATCACCCGCGGCCCGCGTCCCATTCCGCCTCCGTCTCGGGCGTGCGTCCGGCTCCCGTGTCGCGGCCTCATGCGAGCCGGGCGCCGCCCTCGACCCGCTGCCGCACCCGGCCCGTACGGGACTGCCCGCGGCCGCCGCGCGCCGGGCGAGCCGGCGTGGTGCGCGGCGCTCCGGCCGCTGCCCGTCGGCGGCCTGCCGGGCGGGGGGAAACTGTTCTTCTTCTCGTTCTTTGACATGCAGAGAACCCTGGCTTTTACTCAACATACTCACCACGGACGGCACGGGCAGCGGCGGCTGCGGCAGGGGGGACGTGGGCATGGAGATCGAGGTGCTCGGCGGGCTCGAAGTCCGCAGAAACGGCAGGTCGATCGTGCCGAGCGGGTCGGAGGCGCAGCAGGTGCTGGCGCTGCTGGCGGCCCGGGCCGACCAGGTCGTGCCGATGACCTCGCTCATCTGCGAGATCTGGCAGGACACCCCGCCGCACGACGCGCGCCGCCGCGTGGAGGCGCTGGTGTGCCAGTTGCGCAAACGTCTCGCGGCGGCCCTCCAACTCGGCGGTGAGCCCGCCGCCGCAGCGTCGAGCATCCTCGTCTCCGTACCCGGGGGCGTGCTGCTGGACAGCAGGTGCAGCACGGTCGACTTCCGTGCCTTCCAGCGCAGCGTCGGCGCGGGTCTCCGGCTCCTGGAAGCCGGCCGGGTCGCCGAGGCCGCCCGGCGGCTGCGGGACGCTCTGGACCTGTGGCGGGGCCCCGTCTTCGCCGGCGTGCGGCAGGGGCCGTACCTGGAGGCCGAGGCGCGCCCGCTAAAGGAGGCCCGCCTCGGCGCGCTCGATCAGTGGGCGGAGGCGGAACTGCGGCTGGGCCGGCAGGCCGAGCTGGTTCCGGAGCTGACCCTGCTCACCGGCCGCCACCGGACCGACGAGGGGCTGCACGGGAAGCTGATGACGGCCCTGCACCGCTGCGGCCGCAGCGATGAGGCGCTCGCGGTGTACAACTGGTTCCGCGCCGCGCTCGCCCGAGAGCACGGAACGGAACCGTCCGACCGGCTCGGCCGGATCCGGCACGGAATCCTGCTGGAGGTGCACGACACGAAGCCGACGTCTCTGCTGCTCAGGGACGACTTCCTGCTGCAGGTGGCCTGACGGCCGGAGCCACCGGAGCAACGGCCGTCACCGGTGCCGTCAGCCAGCGCAACCTGCTCAAGGCGCCGCCTCCTCGGGCCGCCGGGCGGGCCGGTCGAGTGCCGCGGGGGCGAGCGCCTCGGTGAAGTCCCGGGCCCCGTGCAGCCACGCCGCCTTCCGGTACAGGCCGTCGGTGCCCAGGGAGCTGAGCATCGCGTTCCGCGCCCGTGCCGCGGGGCCCGCCGGGTGGTAGAGCCGGCGTCCCATCTCCCGCGCCACCAGCTGGGCGCACGCGGTGCGTGCGCGGCGTTGGGCGTTGTACGTCGCCAGGTGCCGGGCCACCTCGCCGGTGCCGCGGCCGAGCACCCTGCCGATCACGACGGCGTCCTCCAGCGCCTGGCAGGCGCCCTGTGCGGCGTACTGGAGCATGGGGTGCGCGGCGTCGCCGAGCAGCGCCACCCGGCCGTCGACCCAGACGTCGACGGGGTCGCGGTCGCAGAGGACCCAGGTCCGCCACTCCTCGCCGAGTTCCAGCAGCGCCCGCGCGGTCTCCCCGAGGCCGGGGAACTCGCCGAGGACGTGGGCCTTCCCGGCGGGTACGCCCGTCACGGCCCGCGTTGCCCCGTCGTCGCGCGTGGCGGCCAGGTTGAGGTGTGCGCCGCCGCCGATCGGATAGTGGACGAAGTGCCATCGGGGGCCGGCCCAGAGGGTCACGGTGTTCCAGCGCAGTTCGCGGGGGACCCTGGCCATCGGGATGACGGACCGGTAGATGGTGTGGCCGGACACGCGCGGCCCGCCGTCGCCGACGAGCTGCCGGCGTATCGCCGAGTGGATGCCGTCGGCGCCGATGAGCACGTCGGCGGTGAACGTCCGGCCGTCCCCGGTGAGCGCGGTGACCGAGGCAGGGTCCTGCGCGTAGCCGACGACCGGGTGGCCGGTGCGGAGTTCGACCGCGGGGGCGGCGCGGCAGGCGTCCAGCAGCGGCTGGTACAGGTCGCGGCGGTGGACGACGGCGTACGGGTTGCCGAACCGCTCCCGGTACGCGCCGGTGAGCGGCATGCCGGCCACCCGTTCGCCGGTCGTGCCGTCCATGAAGCGCAGTTCGTCGATGAAGACGGCCGCGTCCCGTACGGCCTGGCCGACGCCGAGCAGGTCGAGGGCGTGGAAGGCGTTGGGCCCCAGCTGGATGCCGGCGCCCAGTTCGGTGAAGGCGTCCTGGCGTTCCAGGACCGTCACCCGGTGTCCGCGGCCGGCGAGTGCCAGGGCCGTCGCGAGGCCGCCGATGCCGCCGCCGACGACGACTGTGTCCGCCATGACTGGTCGGTTCCTCTCATCCGGTGGATCGGTTGCGTGCCGCCGAGCGGTCGTGGCGGTCCGCGGGGCCGGCCGTTCGCCCGGGGTCACCGCTCCCAGACCAGGCCGCGGCGGCCGAGGGCGGCCACCTCGTAGGCGCCCTCGACGGTGGCCTCCACGTCGAACTCGGCCCTCTCGACGGGCGGGCGGCCGATGAGTTCGGCCGCGCGCTGGGGGATCGGGGCCGCCGCGGCCTCGGGCGACTCCCACAGCAGCACGGCACCCCAGCGGTTGCGGTCCGGGTCGGAGATCCACAGCTTCAGGCGCAGGCCGGGCACCGCGGCGAAGCGGTCGACCGCCTCGTCGCGCAGGAAGTCCCGCAGCGAGGCGATGGTCTGCCCGGACCCCTCCAGGTCCCACCACACGATCACCGCTCGCATGTGCGCAGCACCTCCGTCAGCAGGCCGCCGAGGATGCGCACACCGTCCCGGGTGAGGACGGACTCGGCATGGAACTGCGTCGAGGCGAAGCTGCGTCCGCGCAGCGCGTACACCTCGCCGGTACGGGGATCCCGGCTCACCTCGACCAGGCCGCGCGCAGGGTGGTCCAGCTTGTCGTCGGTGCTGCGGGCGGCGAAGGTGTTGTAGAAGCCGACCCGTTCGCGCCTGCCGAAGAGGTCGATCTCGCGCTGAACGCCCTGGTTGGGGACCCGCCTCCGCACCAGGGGCAGGCCAAGCCGGGTGCTGAGCACCTGGTGGCTGAGGCAGACCGCCAGCAACGGCAGGCCGCGGGCGAGCGCACGGTCGGCGGCGGTGGCCAGATGGGCGATCTTCGGGTGACCGGTCTCGCGCGGGTCGCCCGGTCCCGGGCCCAGCACGAGCAGGTCGTGGCCCTCGGTCCGGTACGGCTCGTCGAACCGCCGTACCGTCACCCGCAGGCCCAGGGCCGTCAGCTGATGGGCGATCATCGCCGTGAAGGTGTCCTCCGCGTCGATGACGAGCACGCGGCGTCCGGCCAGGTGCGGCGCGGGGCGTGTCCGCCCCGCGGGTTCCGCCAGCCAGAACCCGGCGATCCCGTCGTTGCGGCGGCCGAGCGCCGCACGCACCTCGGGACGGTCGGCGAACCGCCGCGGCGCTTCCGCGCTCAGCGCCGCCAGCAGCCCGTCGGCCTTGGCGCGGGTCTCCGCGGCCTCGCCCGCCGGGTCGGAGTGCCGTACGAGGGTGGCGCCGACGCCGATGCGCAGCCGCCCGCGGGCGTCGATGTCGGCCGTGCGGATCAGGATCGCGGAGTCCATGGTCTGGCCGTCGTGCTCGTCGCGACCGACCAGGGCGGCGACCCCGCTGTAGTAGCCGCGGCCCTCCGGCTCGTACCGGCTGATCACCCTGCAGGCGCTCTCCAGCGGCGAACCGGTCACGGTCGGCGCGAACATCGTCTCCCGCAGGATCTCGCGCACATCCCGGGAGCTGCGGCCCTCGATGACGTACTCGGTGTGCGCGAGCCGGGCCATCTCCTTCAGGTACGGGCCGACGACCCGGCCGCCGCCTTCGCAGATCCGCGCCATCATCTTCAGCTCTTCGTCGACGACCATGTACAGCTCGTCGGTCTCCTTGCGGTCGGCGAGGAACTCCAGCACGCCCGCCAGCTCCGGTCCGGCGCCGGGGTAGCGGTAGGTGCCGCTGATGGGGTTCATCACGGCGACGCCGCCGTGCAGGCTGACGTGCCGCTCCGGGCTGGCGCCCACGAGGGTGCGGTCGCCGGTGCGGATGAGGAACGTCCAGTACGCGCCGGTCTCGCGGCGCGCCAGCCGCCGGAAGAACGACAGCGCGCTGTGCGGCGTGCAGTCGGTGATGTCGGCGGTGAAGGAGCGTCTGATAACGAAGTTGGCGCCCGTGCCGGTGCCGATCTCCTTGTCGATCACGTCGCGCACGATCGCCGCGTACCGGTCGTCGTCCGGCTCGAAGCGGCCGTCGGCGAGCGCGACCGGCTCGTCGGGGAGCCGGCGCAGCGCGTCGTCGAGCGGCAGCGCGGCCTGGGCGCGGACGGTCATGGTGAGCAGGGGCTCGCCGTCGTCGTTGACGGCGTACCCGCGCTCGGCGATGTGCCGGTAGGGGATGAGGGCCAGCACGTCGTGCCGGGGGCCGGGCGGCGACGGGTCCGCCGCGGACAGGGGGACGGCGTCGACGGTGTCCACCGCCCGCACGTCGCCGGCGAGGACCTCCAGTGCCGCCGCGCCCGTGGCCTCCGGCCGGTGCAGCAGCGCGTACGCCGCGTGCCGGCCCGACAGCACCTCGGCGAGCAGGTCCGGGGCGCCTTCCCCGGTCACGGGCGGGCACCTTCCGCCACGAGGCCGCTGCCGAGCCCGCGCACCGCGGACGCGGTGGGGAGCACGACCGCGCACCGTTCGGCGGCGTAGGTGAGGGCCTGCCGGTGGTAGGCCGCGGAGAAGTCGGCCACGGCGTCGGCGACCAGGAACGGCTGGATGTCGTGGGTGAAGGCGTCCACGGCGCTCGTCAGCACGCCGACATGTGCGTACACACCGCAGACGATCAGCTGGTCGCGGCCGTGGTCGCGCATCCGCGCCAGCAGGTCGGAGCCGAAGAAGGCGCTGTAGCGCCACTTGGCGAGTTCCCAGTCCCCGGGAGCGGGGGCGAGGGGCCCGACGACCTCGCGGTCCTCCGGGTCGACCCGCATGCCCGGCCCCCAGAAGTCCTTCAGCAGCCCGCGCTGTTCGTCGGTCATGCCGCCGGGCTGGACCGTGTACGCGACGGGGACACCGAGCCGGGCGCACGCCGCGCGCAGCCGCACCGCGTTGCGTACCAGCGTGTCGCGCGGGGCGGCCGGCAGCGGCCGCAGGAAGTAGTGCTGCATGTCGTGGACGAGCAGGACCGCCCGGTCCGGGGAGACGGCCCAGTCGGGCGTGGGGGCGGGGAGTTCGTCCGCGGTGGGCATGGCGTAGGGGGCGATGGCGGGGATGCCGGCCATGGGTCTGCCTTTCCGGGCCCTTCGGGCCGCGTCCGGGTGCGTGCGATCGCTGCCGGGGCGCCGTCAGACGCCGAGGGCCGCGCCGCCGTCGACGGTGAGGGAGTGCATGGTGATGTGCGCGGCCCGGTCGGAGAGGAGGAACGCGACGGCGTCGGCGACGTCGTCGGGGCGGGCGAGCCGGCCCAGCGGGATGCCGACCCGGAACGCCGCGGGCACGCCGTCGACGGACGCCTGCGCGCCGTCGGCCTCCTGCCACATGGCGGTGAGCATCGGCGTGTCGGTCGAGCCGGGGGCGACGAGGTTGCAGCGGATGCCGTGCCGGGCGACTTCGAGGCCGAGGCACTTGGTGAACAGGGTCGCCGCCGCCTTTGAGGCCGCGTAGGCGGCCATGTCCTGGCGGGCGGTTCCGGCGGCGTTCGACGCGACCGTGACGAGGGCGCCGGAGGACCGCTCCACCATGCGGCGGACCACGGCGCGGGACATGTGGAACACGCCCAGGGTGTTGACCGCGAAGGTGGCGGACCAGTCCGCGTCGGTGAGGTCGACCACCTTGCCGAGCCGCAGCACACCGGCCGCGTTGACGAGGCAGTCCAGCGCGCCGAGGCCGTCCTCGGCCCGGTCCACGGTCCGCTCCACCTGCGCCGCGTCGGTGACGTCGCAGGGGAACGCCGTCACCTTCAGGCCGCCGGCGGCCAGCTTGCCGACGGTCTCCGCCAGGCGCTCGGCGTCCACGTCGACCGCGGCCACGTGCGCGCCGCGCTCTGCGAGGACCCGCGCCACCGCCGCGCCGATGCCGCCGGCCGCGCCGGTGACCAGGGCGTTCTTCTCAACCATGTCTCTCGCTCTCCGAGGTCGGCCACTCGCACGTCGGTGCGGTGGCGAACGGAAGGGGACGGAACAGGGGGACGCACGGGGGGACTCGGCCGACCGGTGTTCACCCCCGCCAGGCCGAGGCCACCGCGACGGCCTGGCGGGGGTTCAGGCGCGGGTCGCACAGGCTCGTGTACTTGTCGCTCACCCGGTCCATCTCCGACCGGTCCGTCACGCACTCCGTCACCTCGTCCGGGGTGGTCTCCAGATGGAGCCCGCCGGCTGTGCCGCCGGACTCCGTGACGGCGGTGTGGAAGTCCTCGACCTCGCGCACGATGGACTCGACCAGCCGCGTCTTGAATCCGTCGTCGGTGGTGACGGTGTTGCCGTGCATGGGGTCGGTGAGCCAGATCACCGGGTGGCCGGCCGCGCGGACGGCCGCGACCAGCCCGGGCAGCAGCGCCGCAACGGTCTCGCCGCCCATCCGGGCGATGAGGGTGAGCCGGCCGGGGACCCGGTCGGGGTCCAGCCGCTCGCACAGGGCGAGCAGCTCGTCCGCGGTGACGGCGGGGCCGACCTTGCAGGACACCGGGTTGGCGACGGCGGCGAGCAGGGCGGCGTGGGCCCCGTCGACCTGGCGGGTGCGCTCCCCGATCCACGGCCAGTGCGTCGAGGTGAGCAGCAGCCGGCCGTCCGGCTGCCGGTGCAGCTGCGGCAGTTCGTAGTCGAGCAGCAGCGCCTCGTGGCTGGTCCACACCCGGGCGTCGAGCCCCGGGACGGCGGAGCCGTGCGGCCAGCCGAGGTGCCGCAGCACGTCGGCCGCCGCCCGGTAGCCGCGCAGGAGCCGGCGGGGATCGGGGCACCGCAGCCGGGGGTCGGGTTCGGGCGAGTTCACCATGTGGCCGCGGTAGACCGGGAGTTCGGCGCCGGAGACCACCTCGGTGGGCCGGGACCGGGGCTTGGCGAACTGCCCGGCCATGCGGCCCACCCGCAGCACGGGCCGGTGCGCGGTCATCCGCACCGAGCCGGCCAGCATGTCCAGCAGCCCCGACTTGCGGGCGACCTCCGAGGGCGTGGCCTCGTCCCAGTCCTCCGCGCAGTCCCCGGACTGGACGACCTGCACGCGCCCGGCGGCGGCCTCCGCGAGGTGGGCGCGCAGCGCGTCCGTCTCCGCGAGGGTGACCAGCGGCGGAAGTGTGCCGAGTTCTTCCCTGACCCGCTGGATTTCCGGATTCCCCGCCCAATCGGGCTGCTGCTGCGCGGGCAATGAGCGGATGAATTCGTGGACGCGGTTCACCAGACGCCTCCCAGTCGGCAGTTTCCAAGGACTCTGGCCATACCGGGGACCGGAACACCACGGGCGCCACGGAACTATGTCAGGTCAGGGAGCGCGGCCGGAGTGACCTGACGTAGTACGTCCATCCGGTTGCCCCGCGTTCTTTCACCGGCACAGACTCGCCTGTGCCATTCAGGTCATGTGGGCGCTCGTTCGCCAGCGCGGAACGGAGTCGGTCTCAGTGAGCTTCGAGGATCAGCCGGTACGCCGAGTTGTCCATGTTCCACCAGGTGAAGGGCCTAGTCGCTGGGCATTCGGGGACAAGTACACGGTCAAGTCGGGTGCGCACAACACCGGCGGCCACTTCTTCATGATGGAGGCGCTTGTGCCGCCCGGCGGGGGCCCGCCCCCGCATATACACCACCACGAGGAGGAGGCATTCTACGTACTTGAGGGAAAGGTGGACCTCTTCGCCGGAACGGAGCGCGTCGGGCTGGAATCCGGATCCTACGTACACGTTCCGCGCGGCTCGGTGCACAATTTCAAGAACATGAGCGACGAGCCGTCCAGACTCCTCATCATGTTTCTGCCCGGCGGTAAGGACAGGTTCTTCCTGGAGGCCGGGATATCCGCGGACAACGGCGCACCGCCGCCGCCCCCCGGCCAGTACGAGCTGGACGTGGAGCGGGCGCTCCGCGTGGCCGCCGAGTTCGGCGACGAATACCTCTCATGACCCACCGGACCCCGACGACCCCCGGGAGCAGCCAGTGACGAACGACAGCCAGCACGTCATCCCGTCCGGTTCCACCGGCCTGGTCGACGTCCACCACCACGCCGTACCCCCGGCGTACCGGGCGGCGCTCGGCGACCGGGTGGCCATCCCCGGAGTCGACTACCCCGGCTGGAGTCCCGACGACAGCCTGGAGGTGATGGACCGCCACGGGATCGACGCGGCGGTGCTGTCCATCACCGCTCCGGGCGTCTCCTTCGTCCCGGGCGACGAGGCCGCCAAGCTCGCCCGCCAGGTCAACGAGTACTTCGCCGCCCTGATCGCGGAGCGGCCGGCCCGCTTCGGGGCGTTCGCCGTCCTGCCGCTGCCCGACGTGACCGCCGCCCGGGCGGAGCTGGCCTACGCCGTCGACGAGCTGGGGCTCGACGGCGTCGGGCTGCTGACCGGCTACGGCGACCGCTATCTCGGGGACGCGGAGTTCGAGCCGCTGCTCGCGGAGATCTCGGAGCGCGGGACCGCGGTCCACGTGCACCCCATGACCCCGCCCGCGCGGGATCTGGCGACCTTCGGACTGCCGCCGTCGCTGTACGAGTTCACCTTCGAGACCACCCGCACCGCGGTCAGCCTCCTGTACAACCGGGTCCTCGACCGGCTGCCGGACCTGAAGCTGATCCTGTCGCACGCCGGCGGCACCCTGCCGTTCCTGGCCCGCCGGCTGACCCACGGGCCCACCATCGGGGCACACCTCGCCGAGCGGGCCCCCGCGGACGTGATCGGCTCGCTGGCCCGGCTCCACTACGACATCGCGATGTCCGCGAACGAGTTCGCGCTGCCGGCGCTGACGCGGCTGGCGGGCACCGGGCACATCCTGTTCGGCAGCGACTTCCCCTTCATGCCGGCCTCGCACACCACCGAGAACACCGAGGGATTCCGGACCTTCGCCGGCTGGACCGGCCACGAGCGCGCCGCGGTCGGGCGGTCCAACGCGCTGCGGCTGCTGCCGACGCTGGCCGCCCGGCTGAAGTCCGCGTGACGCCGCCACACCACCCCACCGGCCGTCGCCGGACGGCACCCCGTCGCTCCGGTACCCACCGCGCGACCGAACCACCGCTAGCAGAAGGGTTTCCGTCACCGTATGAGTACTGAGCAGCATGGAAAGCTGAGCCGCAGAACGCTGCTGGGCAGCCCCGCCGCCGTGGG